>JAUXEE010000032.1 GCA_030618065.1 Gemmatimonadota bacterium | reverse complement strand
TGGCGGTAGGATCCGGCACCCAGGTCATCTCCTTCTTCGACGAGCCCCGTGTTGATGGGATAGGCCGTCACCCCCTTGGCCTCCGCCACTTCGGCGATGATCTGGGGCAGGTCATCGGAGTTCCTGTAGACGGGAATCAGGAAGGTGCCCGCAGGATACTCTCTCCCGTGGACCGTGAACCCTGCACCGGCGGCCTTGAGGGTGACGCCCCGGTTGAGGAGCTCCACGGCTGCCAGGAGTGCCGATGTCCCTTGGTAAGGGATGGCGTAGGCGTACTCCCCTCGCCCACCCTCCAGGCCTCCTGCCCGTTGAGGGGGAAAGGACACGGGCACCGATGCCACACCTGGCACCTCCGACAGCATATAGGCTTCCACATTATACACGAGGGGCAGGGCCCAGCCGGAGAGATCGTAAAAACTGGTGTCCTCCAGAATGGGCTCCGGCTCCATCAACATCTGAACGGCGACACCCTTCGGCTGCCCGGCGGCCACCAGGTACGTGCCTTCAGGGAAATCCATCGAGGACGGGGCAGCGTGGACCCCGAAGCCTCTGCCCACCTTGGCGCCGAAGGCCTCGGTAGCGGCGGTGACCTCGATGCCTTGGCGGGTCAGGAGTTTCACCAGGCGGTCCGCATTGTAGGGATCGGTGTCCGGCACGAAGGCGTAGCTCTTCACCGGGCCGTCACCCAGGCCAATGGCATGGCGGAAGAAGGCGAGGAAGTCGGCCAGCCGCTCCTGCCGTTTCTCGGCCGTTGTCTTCAGCGTGGCCATGGAGGCGGTGAAATGCCCATGGGCCCGCTGGCGAAGGGAGTGAGTCGTGCCATCGTCCCGCTTCACGGCGATCCCGATGCTGCTACCCCCACCCTGTTCGTAGGTCATCCCGATAGCGCCCATCATGCTGGGCCAGGAATCCCCAAAGCCGGGATAGTACATGTCGAACCCGATCTTGGTGTAGTAGGGCCAGCCGAAGTGATCGAAGGCTTCGGCGTTCCCCTCTCCATAAATCTCCTGCCACTTCATCACCACCTCGGGGATCGCACCGTGGACCGGGGTCGCCGCCGGGAAGAAGAAGTAGGAATCCCCACCCATCTCGTGGAAATCGACATGGACAACGGGGTTCCATTTAAGGTATTCGGCGATCCGCTGTTGGGTTTCGACCTGGGTCTGCCAGGACCAGTCCCGGTTCAGGTCGAAGTAGTAGTGATTCGACCGGCCCCCTGGCCAATCGGAGCCGTGCTCCCAGCTATCCGGATTGTCGCTGAAGGTCATGCCCCGCCGCTTTTGAAAGCTGTGCACCACACGCTCCCGACCATCCGGATTCGAGAGGGGGTCGATGATCACGACCACCTCATCCAGGATGTTCCTGGTCACGGCATCGGTTCCTGCCGCGAGCTGATAGACCGTGAGGATGGCCGCCTCGGTCCCTGCGGACTCACTTCCATGCACGTTGTAGGAAAGCCAGGCCACCGCAGGGCTCTCCTGAATGATGGCGTCCAGCTCGCTCTGGTCCACACCACCGGGATCGGCCAAACGACCCATGTTCAGCCGGAACTCCTCCAACCGAGCATGGTTGGCGGGGCTGGTGATGGTCAGGAGCATGAGGTCCCGACCCTCGTTGGTGGCTCCGTAGGATCCCAGCGACACCCGGTCGCTGGCTTCCGCCACCGCCGCCAGGTAGGCTTTCAACCGGTGATGGGGCGTGAAGTCGTATCCGATTTCATAGCCCAGGAAAGAGGCCGGAGTCGGTATGGAGGTATCGTACGTTCCCCCTGGGAACCAGTCGAAACTCCCTGCGGCCTGCGCCTCCACTCCTCCCGGTAGCAGGCACAGGAACAGTGCCATCGTTGACAAGATGCGTTTCATGAAAGGTCTCTCCCCAGCTCATGGGCAGTACGGCAGGAATCCTCTTCTTCCGTACGTTCAGTGAAATTCGGTCTGGTATCTTTACCACCCGAGGACGGCTGAGGCAATCGGACACCCTCTGGGCGTTTCTCATGGGTCCTTTTCAGCTGAGGATAAGAGTACCCGGCAGCCCTGCTCCGTTGTATCCTCGATATAGCGGCCCTGAGGTCGCGGTCGGAGGTGCAGATGCCATGAAATCATGTCCTCACTGTTCCGCCTCTCTCGAAGAAGACGCGGTGAGATGTAGACGATGCGGGAAGTGGGTGGTGGGAGAGAGGGACCAGAGAAGGCCGAACAAGAAGGCGGGAAGAACAAGAAAACGTCTCCTCATCCTGGGTGCCATGGTCCTGCTGGCCTGGGCCCTTTGGGGGATCCCCGAGAGCACCATCAATCCTCGGGAGATCCTGGATCTACGACCCAGCCGGGGAACGATCCTTTCTGCCATGGAGTCGGATCTTCAGAGTCTTGTGGCGCTGCAGGCGGAGCACTACCGAACACGGGGAAGCTACTCAGGGAACCCCGGCGCTCTAGGGTTCACAGCATCCGACGGAGTGAACCTCTCCCTCATCGCCACCCCCACGGGCTGGTCCGCCTCCGCGACTCACGAGGAGCATCCGCCCGAGGTAGGCTGCGCGGTGTATGGGGGATCGGCCAGCCCGCCCCGATCACCCATCAGTCCCGCCGAGCCCGGCGTCATAGAGTGCACCGGGAAGTGACCTTAAGGGGCTCTGCGCGAGTGGGACGCGCCCCTATTCCTCCTCGAGGGCGGCCCGAACCCGCGTGGCCAGGTCTTGAACAGAGAAGGGCTTCTGAAGGAAGGAGATTCCTTCGTCCAGAACACCCCGGTTAGTCACGATGTTCTCGGTGTACCCCGACATGAACAGTACCTTTGCACCGGGGAAGAGGCAATTGACCTCCTTGTAGAGCTCCCGCCCGTTCATGCCCGGCATGACTACATCGGTGAGGAGGAGGTCCAAGGGTCCTTCATGATCCCTGAGGGATTCGAGGCAAGTCTCTCCTTCTTCCGCTTCCAGCACCGAATATCCGTGACGTTTCAGCGCTTTCACCGCCAGCTTTCGGACCATCGCCTCATCCTCCACTACCATGATGGTCTCGGCTCCCCCCAGATCCGTGACCTCATGCCGGGGGGCCACCTGCTCGACCGCAGACATATCGGCGAGAGGGAAGTAACATTTGAATGTGGTTCCCTCCCCCGGCTCACCGTATGCCCGGATGTTCCCGTCGTGCTGTTTTACGATGCCGTACACCGTGGCCAAACCCAGACCCGTGCCCTTTCCACGCTCTTTGGTCGTGAAGAACGGCTCGAATATCTTTTCGCGGGTCTCGGCATCCATGCCAACACCCGTATCGTTGAAAGACAAGGTGGCGAAGTGACCCGGGGTCACCCCGGTGTGGGCTCTCGCGTACTCCTCATCCAACTCCACTTCGGAGCTTTCAATGGTGAGAACACCTCCCTCAGGCATGGCATCCTGGGCGTTGACGGCCAGATTCATGATTACCTGTTCCAACTGGCCTCGATCCCCTCGGATGGTTGGCTCGGAGGGAGCAAGTAGGAGCCGGATCTCGATGTCATCCCGGATAGTTCGTCGAAGGAGCCCCTGGAACCCCTGAACCATCTCGTTCAGGGCAATGGCCTTGAACTCCATGGCCTGCCGGCGACTGAACGCCAGCAGTTGCCGCACCAGATCTCTGGCTCGGAAGGCGGCCTGAAGAATCTCCTGGATCGACTCCCTCCGCTCGTCGTCGGGTGAGAACTCGCCGAGAAGCAGGTCACCATACCCGATGACAGGGGTCAGGAGGTTGTTGAGATCGTGGGCGATCCCTCCGGAAAGGCGTCCGACGGACTCCATCCTCTGGGCCAGAAGGAGCTGCTCCTTCAAACTCTTCTGCTCGGTGATGTCCCGAAGTAGCCCAAGAACGGCCTTCCCGCCCCTGTAGTCGATCTCCGTCACCGAGGCTTCGACCTGGATGTAATGCCCGTCCCGGTGTTTGATCTCGAACTCATAGATACCTGGTACATCTTCGCCCCTCTCCCGCCGCTCCTGCCGCTTCCGGACCACTGGCACGCTCTCCGGAGCCACCATGTCCCAAAAGTCATAGTCCGAGGCTGCAGCCTCCTCCGCGGTGATGCCGGTGATCTCCCAGAAGCGAGGGTTGACCAGGTCGAACATCCCGTTGAAGAGGATATAGGTCGCGTCGTTCAACTGCTCGATGACGCCTCGGAAGCGCTTCTCGGAGTCCCGCAGGGCTTCCTCGATCTGTTTGCTTTCCGTGATGTCCCAATTCGTGCCCATGGCCCGTAGCGGGGTGCCGCCCTCATCTCGAAAGATCCCGGCAAGGGCTCTGATGTAACGTGTCTCCCCATCATCAGCACGAATGATCCGGAACTCGGTATCGAAGGGCCTACCACCCACCGGAAGAGCTTCCCGGAACTCTCCCTCGGCCCTTTCGAGGTCGTCAGGATGGACACAATCTCGCCACCGTTGGATCCCATCCTTGGCGCTGGCCCGATCCACCCCGTGCAGCTCATAATTCAGGTCGTCCCACTCGAGGTGATCCGTGGCGAGATCCAACTCCCAAATCCCCACCCGGCCGGACCGAGTGGCCAGACGGAGACGCTCTTCACTTGCCCGCACTGTTTCTTCGGCCTTCTTCCGCTCGGTGATATCCAGGAACAGGGCCGCCATTTCGTTCGGTGCCGTCTGGAAAGCGGACACCTCATAAACCCCGGAAATGCCCCGGTGGTCGTAGGTGATCTGCTCGGTACGCCAGGGGGTGCCATGGGCGGCGGCTTCTCGGTACCGGATCGGGACCTCGCTGTCCGCCATTGGGGGAAAGGCCTCTTCGAGGGTCTTTCCTATGAAAAGGGAGTTGTCGACTCCAAGGATGTTGTCTGCCGCCGGGTTGGCCCCCGCGAACACCATCCGGCCATCCGACTCGAGTCGGTAAAGGTGGACCCCCATGGGAGAGGACTCCACGATGTTCCTGAATTTCCTCTCGCTCTCCCTCAGCTCCTCCTCCGCCGCCTTCCGATCTGTGATGTCGACGATGATCCCCCGCACACCGACGGGCCGACCCTCTATTCGAAAGAGGGAAGCATTGAAGAGGACGGGGAAGCTGGAGCCGTCCTTCCGGACAGCCGTATACTCCGTGACCCCCGGTCCGACTCCCTCCAGCCCCTGTTGGAGGGCCGCCTCGACGTCCTTACGATCTTCCGGGGCAAACATGTCGAGGCCGTGGAGCCCAGCTTCGAATTCCTCCTGACTGTACCCGAACACCTCGAAAGCCCGCTGGTTCGCGTAGGTCACTCTGAAGGTGAGGTCAGCTTCGAAAACTGGTTCCGGAAGAAGCTCAGCCAACTCCCTGAACCACTCTTCACTCTCTTCGAAGGCCCGTCGCGCCGCCTCTTGCTCTCTGGTTTCCCGCCAGCAGAGGATATTCGAAATGATGAAACCGAACACCAGGAGGAGGGCCACGACGACGACCCGGTGGACCAGCTCTCGAGGGGGTACAGCGAAAAGGGGCAGATCCCCGAAGGTGCCCTCGTGAAAGACGAGGGCCCCGATGGCAGCATCGAGGAACCAGAAAAGAATGCCAAGGAGAAGGGAAACCCCCAAGATTCTGGAATTGATCTTCACCATGAGAACCCCATCCTTCGTTCAATGCCCTGACCGGATCCGTTACGGGGTCCTCGCCAACCGAAACCCGTAGTAGATCGTGAAACCCCCGAACGACGGGTTGGAGCTGAATCGATTTGCGGACCGAGAGTGAGCCGCATTCTGATCCACCGAACCGCCCCGCAACACACGGCTCGTGCCTTCGAGGGGCCCGGCAGGATCGTCGACAGGGCTTACTCCGTAGTAGTCCCCCAAATACCAATCCTGAACCCACTCGTACACGTTTCCATGCATATCAAACAAACCCCAGGCGTTGGCCAGTTTCAAACCGACGAATTGTGTCTTTCGCCCGCTGTTCCCCGAGTACCAGCCCATGTCATCCAACTGCCCCGTTCCAGCATAATCCCCGGTGGTCCCGGCCCGGGCCGCATATTCCCATTCCGCCTCGGTGGGCATTCTGAAGTTGGCGCCTGGGCTCGCGACGTTGAGAGCCTCCAGGAAGTCCTGGATATCGTTCCAGGACACTCCTTCGACGGGACAGGTATCCCCACATAAGGAGAACGCGCTGGGGTCGGTTCCCATCACCTCCCGCCACTGTCCCTGAGTGACCTCGGTTTTCTGCAAGTAAAAGGAGTGCGTGATGTTGACGTCATGCACCGGCCTCTCATTAGACCCACCGTTCGTGCTTCCCATCTGGTAGGCCCCTGGCTGGATCAGAGAGAACTGATCGTCTCCGAAGCCGATGCCCAGGTGCCCTGATATGATGGTGATGGACATCTCCCTGGATGTGGTCTGGCCCCCGCTGGCCAGGTGGACCATGAAGGTGCTCTTTCCCACTTCCGTAGGCGTCCCGCTGATCAGGCCCGTGGCCGGACCGAGGGTCAACCCCACGGGGAGACCTCCGGCGCTGATGGACCAGGCCGGGGTACTCACACCTTTCGCCTCGAGGGTCAAGCCATATGGCTCCCCAGCTATGCCAATCGGGGTGGAGCCGGTGGTGATCTCCAGCTCGATGATCTCCACCGTCAAGGTCGCCCACCCCGTCACCGTCGGACTGGCCACGGCCACGATGGTGGCCGATCCGTCGGTCTGGGCCGTGGCGAGACCGGTGGAGCCGACAGAGGCGACATCTGAAGCGGAGCTGTTCCAGGACACAGACTGACCCGGCATCTCCCGACCTCTTTGATCGCGGACGGTCGCCGTGAACTGAACCGTGGCTCCGACCGCGTTGAGGGAGGCGACGCCGGGGGCGATGGTCACGTTCGCCGCATAGGGAGTCTCAGGCTCAGAAGGGCCAGAACCACTCGACCCACCACAGGAGATCGAGAGCAGCGAGATCTGCAATAAGGCGACGATGGGGAGGAAGTGAGTCAGTTGGCGCATGGGGCTTCAACCTGCCCAGATCAGGCGAGAGGACATTCAACGCGTTACGGCGTCGAAGATGCTTCCGGGCATTGGGGGCGGCAAGGGAGGCTTGCCCCGGGCCTTGCCCCGGAGAAAGCCATCGCCCTAGCATCCCAGAAGCATCCTTCAACAGAAAGGAAGATCATGAAAAGGAAAGAATTTCTCATCTCGTCCGCTTTGGGCTCGGTTGCTTTGGGAACAGGACAGTTGGCCATACCCGAAATGGGCCCCAAGACCTCCCACCAAGGCCAGACCCGAAAAATCCTGATTGCCGGAGGAGGATTCGGTGAAGCGTTCATCCGCTACATGGCACTTCTCACCGGGAAGGCCAAACCAAGACTCTGTTACCTGCCCACCGCTTCAGCCGACAGCGACTCAGGCACCATCCGGTGGTTCCAGAGTTGCGCCCCCCTGGATGTGGTGCCTTTCGTCCAGGGAAGCTTCATCAGCAGTTATCGCATGGAACAGAGCTGGGACGAAGTCTTCTTGTCCATGGACGGAATCGTCGTCTCGGGGGGGAATACCCTGAACCAACAGGCGATCTGGAGGGCCCAGGGAATCGATGAAGCCCTGAGGAAAGCCTGGGATCGAGGGATCGTGTTGGGTGGAGCCAGCGCCGGATCCCTCTGCTGGTTCGAGGAGGGGACAACGGATTCCAGACCGAAGGAGCTGACGAAGGTCGAATGCCTTGGTTTCCTCAAGGGAAGCCACTCTCCTCACTATGACGCTGAAGGCGAGCGGAGGCCCGCTTACCAACGGCTTATCGCCTCAGGTGAGATGAAACCCGGGTACGCGTGCGACAACAACGCCGGCATCTATTTCGAGGATAATGAGGTCGGACGGGTCGTACGGACCCGGGAAGGGGCCAACGTCTACTACGTGAGCCTGGTAGGGGGCCGGATCGTGGAGAAGGTGTTGGAGGCGGATATGATTGGGTGAGGTTAGAAATATCTGTCTAGATAGGCTAGATTAATATCAGCTAGTTTAGCTAGAATGGAGATGCCCATGACGTCATGGAAACTGGAAGATGCCAAGAACCGGTTCTCGGAAGTGGTTCGCCGAGCTCGGTCCGAGGGGCCTCAGCTCGTGACCAAGCACGGGCGGGAGGCGGTCGTGATCCTGGGAGTGGAGGAGTACAGGCGGATCACCCAACCCATTGACCTGGTGGACTTCCTGGCCACCTCCCCTCTTGCTGCCGCACTTCGGGAAGGAGAGCTACGGTTGACCAGGTCCCCTGACCTGGGTCGGGACGTGGCGATCTGACTGGACCGGACCGATGCCTTATCTCCTCGATACCAACGTACTCTCCGAACCGGCCCGTGTCAGACCGGACCAGGGTGTCCTGGCCTGGCTCAATGAGCTGGACCCGCTCGAGGTCTATCTATCCGTCCTGACTCTCGGGGAAATCGGGAAAGGGGTCTCCCTCATGCCCCCAAGCGCTAGAAAGACGGCCCTCCGTGAATGGCTGCGGCATGACCTTCCCGAACGGTTTCGGGGCCGGGTCCTGTCGGTGGACCAGGAGGTGGCAGCAGCCTGGGGTGAGCTGGACGCGGAAGGCCAGAGAATGGGTCGTCCACTCCCGGCGGTAGACGGCCTCCTCCTGGCCACGGCCAGGGTTCATGATCTCATCTTCGCGACTCGGAACATGAGGGACTGCGGGGACCGGGGGGTGAAAGTGCTTGATCCCTGGACCTAGGGGAAAAGCCTGGCCATAGCTGGGCCCACGGTTTTCCCCAACTTCGCCGCCCAGGACGGAGCGACCCGGGGTGGGCTGGTCCATCGTCGTCCCCAAGCCGGAGCCTACCGAGGAGCCCCTTTCTACGGTGGAGACCGGGCATCGGCCGCTATCGACGTCCGGTGCCACCGAGAAGTACTTTGAGTTGGACTTTTCCGACGACCTGGAGGTCAAGGGATGAGCGCCATGAAAAGAGAGGTCAGCGCCATGAAGAGAGTAGTCAGCGCTGTGAGGACCGCTCACTGGATCTTTCTTCTTCTGATCCCCCTCATGGCCTGTCAAGCCCAGGAGAAACCGGAGGAAGGAAAGCCAGAAGAGGCCCAAGAAGGGGGAGATTGGCAGGTCCTCTTCGACGGGGAGACTTTCGCCGGGTGGCAGGGTCTGGGCCGGGATTCGGTTCCCGAGGGACACTGGATCATCGAGGGCGGCTGCATTCGGAAGGTCGCAAGCGGTGCGATCCCCACCGCTCCCGATGGCCAGCCCCTCGAAGGGGGTGACCTCATGAGCGTGGATACCTACCGGAACTTCGAGCTGGTCTTCGAGTGGAAGGTGAGCCCAGGAGCGAACAGCGGGATCAAGTACAATGTCTCCGAGGCCATGTCGATGGCGGCTCCACCGGTCCATGCCGCCCTGGGCTTCGAGTACCAGCTCCTCGACGACGATCTGCACCCCGATGCCCAGAACGGCCCCAACCGAACCGCGGGAGCCCTCTACGACCTCCTTCCCCCCGGGCCTGTCAAGGAGCTCCGGCCCGTCGGGTCTTTCAATGAGGGGCGGATCGTCTTCCGTGAAGGCCATGGTGAACACTGGATGAATGGCCTCAAGGTCCTGGAATTCGACCTGAACACTCCGGTCTTCGATTCGGTCTTCGCCGCCAGCAAATATCTCCCCATCGAAGGGTTCGCAGAGCAGCGAGCGGGACACATCGTGCTCCAGGACCACGGGGATGACGTCTGGTTCCGAAGCATCAAGATCCGGGAGATCGCGCCATGACACATCCAATGGACCGCAGGGACTTCATCGGGAAAAGTGCGCGGGCCGGCGTCGGCATCGGTGTGCTGAGCAGGATTTCCCCTTTGGGAGGATTCATGCAGGAGCCCACCGGGGTGGTCGTGGCGGTGATGGGCGTGAACAGCCGCGGGAACGAGCTCACCCAGGCGTTCGTGCGTATGGGCGCCGAAGTGAGATACATCTGTGACGTGGACTCCCGGGCGGTGGAGAAGACGGTGGCGCAGGTGAGTGAGCTTCAGGAGCCGCGAGCCCGGGGCGTCACCGACTTTCGCCGGGCTCTGGACGACCAGACCGTGGATGCCCTCGTGGTCGCCGCACCGGACCACTGGCACGCTCCCGCCGCGATCCTGGCCCTCAACGCGGGCAAGCACGTGTACCTCGAGAAACCGTGCGGGCATGGCCCCGGGGAGGGTGAGTTGCTCGTCGAGGCACAGCGGCGGTACGGGGGCATCGTGCAAATGGGGAACCAGCAGCGGTCCGCCCCGGAATCCATCGACGTCATCCGGCAGATCCGCGAAGGTGTCATCGGCCGGCCCTATTATGGCCGGTCCTGGTACGCCAACACCCGAGGCCCCATTGGGCACGGTGTGGCCGCTCCCATTCCCGATTGGCTGGACTACGGGCTCTGGCAAGGACCGGCTCCACGAACCCCCTACCGTGACAACGTCATTCACTACAACTGGCATTGGTTCTGGCGCTGGGGCACAGGGGAGATCTGTAACAACGGGACACACGAAATCGACGTATGCCGTTGGGCGCTGGGTGTGGACTTCCCGACGAAAGTGACGTCGTCCGGTGGCCGCTACCACTTCGACGACGACTGGGAATGCCCCGATACCCAGCTGGCTTCTTTCGAGTTCGAGAACGGCACAGCCATCTCCTGGGAGGGGCGGAGTTGCAACAGTCGCCCCGTTGAAGGGAGGGGCCGGGGAGCGTCGATCCACGGTACCGAGGGCACCGTCATCATCGACCGGTCGGGCTACGTCATCTACGACAACCAGAACAACGAGATCGCTCGTCGAATCCGAGGGGAAACCGTCGACGCCCTCGACACCCGGGGCGGCGGGAGCCTCACCGACCTGCACATCACCAATTTCCTCGACTCGATCCGGGGAGAAGGCACCCCCAACGCACCCATCGACGAAGGGCACAAGAGCCAGCTCTTGTGCCACCTCGGCAATATCGCCCAGCGAAACGCCGGTGCCCTGGCATGCGATCCAGATACGGGGAAGATCCTGGGAGACGAAGGTGCAATGAGTCTCTGGAACCGTGACTATGAACCCGGCTGGGAGCCGAAGGTATGACCATGACCGATCAAACCGGAAATCGACGGGATTCCTTGACCGCAAGCCGGCGAGGAGCATCGACCGCAGGCCGGCGGGACTTCTTGAAAACGGCGGCAGTGGGTGCAGCCGGACTGGCTCTTCCCATGCCCCTGTCCGCATGCGCCACAGACGTAACAGACGAAAAGGGTGCTGTGCCCGCCGAAATCAAGCTGGGGGTGGCAAGCTATTCCCTCCGGGAGCTGAGCCGAACCGATGCCATTGCGGCCATCCAGGCCCTTCGGACGCCGTATGTCAGCATCAAATCCATGCACCTCCCGTATGAAAGCACCGCCCGGGAGCTAGCTGCCGGCCTGGAGGAGTTCGGGGCCGCAGGACTCACCATCGTGGGCGGGGGCGTGATTACCCTGCAAAAGGACGATGACGACGACATCCGCACCTACTTCGACTATGCCAGGGCATCGGGCATGCCCCTCATGGTCATCGCTCCGTCGGCCACCACCCTACCTCGCATCGAACGGTTCGTCATCGAGTACGACATCAAGGTGGCCATCCACAACCATGGACCGGGGGACCTTCACTTCCCCGGACCTCGGGATGCTCTCCCCATTATCCGGGACATGGACCCACGTGTCGGCCTCTGCGTGGACCTGGGCCACACCACCCGCACCGGCGTCGACATCGTTGAAACACTGGCGGAATCCGGTGACCGGGTCCTGGACGTTCACGTCAAGGATCTGAGGGACCTCCTGGCAGCGGAGAGTCAGTGCATTGTGGGCGAGGGCGCCATGCCCTTCCCTGCCATCTTCCGCCAGCTCGTGGCCATGGGTTTTTCGGGATACGTGAACCTGGAGTATGAAATCGACGCCCAGGATCCTCTCCCCGGAATGCTGCAG
>JAUXEE010000004.1 GCA_030618065.1 Gemmatimonadota bacterium | reverse complement strand
CATAGCGGTGTCGGACAGCACCGCCGCGGACCTCAGAGAGCGGGGCATGACAGGTCAGCACATCGCCGTGGTTCCCAACGGAGTGGATCTGGATCGGTTGACACCCGCAGCCGACGATGGGCGCTTCCCCGAGCCGACAATCCTCTACCTCGGCCGGCTGAAGCGGTACAAAGGGGTGGATCTCATACTTCGGGCCGTTGCGCGCCTCCGGGAGAAAGGAACCCCGGTTCGCCTACTGATCGCCGGACAGGGAGACTACGAGGGAAGGCTTCAGGAATTGCAGTCCCGACTGGGCATAGGAGACATGGGGAGGTTTCTGGGGTATGTGCCGGAAGAAGAGAAGATCCGGCTTCTACAGCAAAGCTGGATCCATGTTCTCACATCCCCCAAGGAGGGATGGGGAATCTCCATCTTGGAGGCTGCCGCTTGCGGGACGCCAACTATAGCCAGCAATTCACCGGGCCTTCGAGACGCCGTCCTGGATGGTGAAACTGGGCTCCTGGTGCCCCACGGGGACGTACCTGCTCTTTCCGAGGCCCTATCGAGCCTGCTGGAGAACGCCCAAGCCAGGAGAGAAATGGGAGTGGCAGCCCGGACTTTTGCGGAGGACTTCACCTGGGAGGCCTCCGCCCGGAGAATGGAGGCCTTTCTAAAGGATCGGGTGGCCGCTGTCCACCCACTGGCATAACTTTTTCCTTCCCCCGACAAGGGCGCCGGGCCCCGGCTCAGCCCTTGATCGGGAATGCTCGAAGCACGGAGGAGTAATGAGAGTTCAGATCGCCGCCCGGCACTGTGAGGTTCCGGACACCGTTCGGGAGCGGACCGAAGAGCAGCTTGGGAGACTCTCCCGGTACGAACCTCGACTCGCAGGAGCCGAGGTCGTTTTTGAGGTCGAGAAACACCGAAAGAAGGTCGATGCCATCCTGAAGGTCGATAGGGAGGAGCCGGTGCTGGCGAGTGGGGAAGGCGTCGAGTTCAGGCAGGCCGTCGATCAGATGGTCGATCGCCTCTCCCGTATCCTGCGTCGGCGCCGGAAACAGATGAAGGAGCACCATCGTCCGGACAACACAGAACCTCCCACCCCGGCCCAATAATGAGCACGGCGTGAAGAGACAAATCACCGTTGAAGAGCTTCTCAGGGACCGGGAGGAGACTCTCGGCCTCGAGAACCTCACCCTGGAAGCGGATCTAGGGCGACCCATCACCCATCCGGATCCCGCCAGCCCGGGCCTGGCCCTCGCCGGCTTCACGGAGCGGGTGGTGGCGGGGCGGGTCCAGGTTTTCGGGGAAACGGAGATGGCCTATCTGGACTCCCTGGAAGCCGGGGTGGTGGAGGAGCGCCTACGGCACCTTTTCCACCACGACGTTCCGGTGGTCTTCGTGACGAAGGAACTGGAGGTCAATAGCCAGTTCCTGAAGACGGCCAAGGAGTACCAGATACCGGTATTCAGGACCACGATGGGGACGGGCGTGTTCTTCCAGCGCCTGAACCCCTACCTGGAGGCGGCCCTTGCGCCCACCGTGAGCCTCCACGGTTCCCTGGCCGACGTCTACGGCGTCGGACTCCTCTTCGTGGGGGAGAGCGGCATCGGGAAGAGTGAATGCGTCCTGGACCTGGTGGAGAGGGGGCACCGCCTCGTGGCCGATGACCTGGTCTTCGCCACCCGCCGGGGCCATGACATCATCATCGGCCATGGCCATGAAGTCCAGCGACATCACATGGAAATACGGGGCGTCGGGATCATCGACGTCAGAGCCCTCTTCGGGATTCGCGCCACTCGGCAGCAGAAGAGGATTGAGGTTGTGGTCCAACTGGAGACCTGGGACGACACTCAGGAGTACGTCAGGACGGGGCTCGAGCGTGAGAGTACTGAGATCCTTGGGGTGACCCTCCCTAAGATCACCGTCCCCCTCAACCCGGGGAAAAACATCACCGTCATCTCTGAGGTGGTGGCCATGAACCACCTCCTGAAGTACATAGGAATCGACCCTGCTCTGGAGTTCGACCAGAAGCTTCGGGAGACCATGCGCCCGGTCCGAAAATACCTTGAACAGGACTATGAATAAGGAGCGATCGGTCCAGGGAGTGGTCTTGGCCCATGGCGTTATGGCCAAGGGCTTGGTGGATGCCGTGGCTCGGATTTCAGGGGTGGGAGAGGAAGCCCTCAAGGCCGTGAGCAACGACGGAAAGTCCCCGGAAGCTCTTCACTCGGAGGTGGAGGATCTTCTTGGAAAGGGGCCGGTGATCCTCTTTACCGACCTCCCCAGTGGAAGTTGTGCGCTCACTGCCCGCATCTGCTGCCGAGGTGGAGTGGAGGAGGCGGTCGTTTTTGGGGTAAACCTCCCGATCTTGTTGGACTTCGTCTTCCATCGAGATCTTCCCCTCGAGGAGTTGGTGCCCAGGCTTCTGGAGAAGGGAAGAGAGAGCATTCAGAGCGCCCCGAACCTTCCTGGGAGCCCGTCCGAATAATGGCCATAGTGCTCTACCGGGTCGACGAACGGCTGATCCACGGCCAGGTCGTGGTGGGATGGGGAAGCCAGCTTCGTCCTGACCGATTCCTGGTTGTGGATACCGCGCTGGCAACCAGCGAGTGGGAACAGGAGCTTTTCACCCTAGGGGTTCCGGAGCGGATCGGTGTGGAGTTTATGGCGCCTGGTCCAGCGCGAGAGGAGATCTCCGGCTGGCGAGAATCCGAGCTCCGAAGCGTTCTCCTGACCCGGGACCTTTCCACCATGTTGGAGCTGGCCCGGGGTAGAACCTTGGAGGGGGAAAGAGTGAACCTGGGCGGGCTGCACCTGAGGAAGGGTAGGGAGGAGGTTCTTCCGTATCTCTTTCTGGATGAGTCGGACAAGGTCACTCTCGAGGAACTGGCGAAGGAAGGGGTAGAAATTTCAGCTCAGGATCTCCCAGGCTCACCCAAGGTGACCCTGGAGTCCCTCCTGGGTTGACCTGAGGAAGGCATCCTGACCGTGGAACTCCTTCCACTCACCCTTCTGGGAGGCCTCCTGGCCTTGGACGGAACGTCCCTCGGCCAGTTCATGATCTCGCGCCCGTTGGTCGCAGGGGTGCTGACGGGATGGATGGTGGGAGATCCGGTTCTGGGCCTCCTCATCGGCGGGATCCTGGAGGTCTATTTCATCTCCATCTTCCCCGCCGGGGGAGCTGAGTTTCCGGAAGGGGGCCCTCCGACCTTAGTGGCTGTAGCCACTGGAGCAGCAGTTTCGGGTCCGGCCGGTGTCGCTCTGGGAGCTCTTCTCGGCTTCCTCCTGAGTCGTTTGAGTGCCCACTCCGTCCGGATCCTCCGGAAGATCAATGGGCGCCTTGCCCCGGATCCATCCCGAATGGAGGTGACACCCTCCAGGATCGTATGGGCCCACTTCGGGGGCCTGGTCTTTGATTTTTCGCGGGGATGCCTCCTCTCCCTGGTAGGGCTGGTCACGGGACAGTGGGTGGCGAGTGCCGCCTCCGAAGCTTGGCCCCTGGAGATGCCAGGCACACTGGCCCTCCTGGCCATCGGAGCTTCCATTCCCGCAGGGGCCTTTCTGGGAAGCCTGGGCGGGTGGCGGCGGCGGGGGGGCCTATTGGGGGCAGGATTGGCGGGATTCCTCCTGGCGAGCTTGGTCCTGTGAAAAATCCCGGCAGGAGAGCCCATCTCTCGACCTTTCTCCGGTCCTTCCTCATCCAGGCCTCCTGGAATAACCGGACCATGATCGGTGGTGGTTTCGCCTTCGCCATGCTTCCGGTTCTTCGGAGGCTCCACAGAGGTGACCCAGAGGGCTTTCGGGAGGCACTCCAGAGGCACTCCGAACATTTCAACGCCCACCCCTACATGGCTGACCTGGCGCTTGGGGCAGCGTGTCGGATGGAGGAGGAGGAACGGGACCCGGAGGAAATCCGGCGCTTCAAGCTGGCGGTCAGGGGGCCCCTGGGAAGCCTGGGAGACGCCCTCATCTGGGTGGGTTGGCGACCCGCCACGGTATTGGCCGCTCTGGTTCTGGCTTTGGCGGGGGCGCCGCCAGGAGCGACGGTCTTCTTTTTCCTCGTCTTGTACAACCTCGGCCACCTTGCCCTCAGGGCTTGGGGGTTCAGGGTGGGGCTGGAATGGGGAAGTCAGGTGGGCAACCCCCTCCGGACTGTAGCACTTCCGAAACAAGCGGACCGTTTCGCAGCCGTCGGAGTGTTCCTGCTGGGAGGCCTGGTGGGGCTCGCCCTCGGCCGGAGTTGGGCAGGGGATAGCTGGCCACTGCTTCTTCTGGGCGTGACCGGCGGGATCTGGGGGTTCTGGTTGGGAAGCCTCGTTGGGCAGAGGGTGTGGAGGTTTACCTTCTGGGGAATCTCGGGAGCGATCGGGTTGATCTTTTTGGTGGGATGGTTTGGATGAGCGAGATTGAGACCAAGGAGGTGTCGGTCCAGGTGGTGAACCGGGCGGGGCTGCATGCCCGACCCGCAGCAGCGCTTGTGAAGCTGGCTGGTTCTTTTCGGTCGGAAATCCATGTGGAAAAGGACGGCCTTCAGGTGAATGGGAAGAGCATCATGGGCGTCCTGATGCTAGCGGCCGAGCAGGGGTCTACTCTCCGGTTCACGGCCTCAGGGCCTGATTCGGACGAGGCTTTGATCGCCCTTACCGATCTGGTTCGGGGGGGGTTTGAGGAGGAATAATCGGTGCCGACAATTCGAGATGGCGTTGGTGTTTCTGAGGGGATCGTCGAGGGAAAGGTTCGGCTACTGAGCCTGGGGATTCCGGAGGTGATTCACCGACGAATCGAGGCCAGCGAAGTGAAGAGGGAGGTCGAACGCTTCCGGGAAGCTCGGGAAGACACCAAAGAGTACTTGCGTGCATTGAAGAAGACCACTTCCTCTCGTCTGGGGACCATGGAGGCCCGGATCTTCGACCCCCAGATCCTCATGCTCGATGATGTGGAGTTGGCGGACCGGACCATCGAGTACATCCGGGGAAACCATCTCACCGCGGCCCAGGCCTTCGAGTGGAGAATCCTGGAGCTGAAGGCCATGTGGGAGAGGACCTACCAACCCATGGTCCTCGATCGGATCAACGATCTGGACGATCTTCACTCTCGCCTCCTCCACCGCATTCTGGACCTCCCGGATCCCTATGACCCAGCCGAGCCTGAGGAACCGGTCATTCTTATCGCCCGGAACCTCACGCCCAGCCTGGTTGTGCAGTGCGATCCGGAGAAAATCCGGGGAGTGGCCACTGACCAAGGAACCCGGACCTCCCACTGGGTGATTCTCGCCCGATCCCTCTCATTGCCTGCCGTGGTAGGCCTGGGAGACATCACCACTCTTGCCGAAGGTGGACAGGAAGCGATCCTGGATGGGCGGATAGGGCGGATCATCCTCGATCCCTCCGAGAGGGAACGGACCATCTTCCGGGGCAGGGAAGTCCAACTCCGGGAGTGGGAGGAGGAGATTCACCAGATCGCGAAACTGGATGCCGTGACCAAGGACGGGCAACCGGTGGCCCTTCGGGCAAATCTGGACCTTCCCTGGGAGGCGGATCTGGCGGAAAGCCACGGCGCCCAGGGAGTGGGGCTGTTTCGGTCGGAGTTCCTGGTGGTCGGCCGGTCCTCCCTGCCCGGGGAGGAGGAGCAATACGAGGCCTACCGCCATGTCGCCCAGACCTTCCCGGAGTCGGCGGTCATCATTCGGACCTTCGATCTTGGGGGGGACAAGTTCCCCACCTTCCTCCACATGCCCCGGGAGGCGAACCCTTTCTTGGGATGGCGGGCCATACGGGTATGTCTGGATGAGCTAGACCTCTTCCGGCCTCAGCTTCGGGCCCTCCTGAGGGCAACAGCCCACGGTGACGTTCGAATCATGCTTCCGCTGGTGAACGACGTGGATGAGGTCCTTCGGGTCCGGGCTCTTTTGAAAGAAGAGGAAGACCGGCTCACAGCCGATGGACTCGACTTCAATCCCGGTTACAAGCTGGGTTTGTTGATCGAGACTCCCGCAGCAGCGTTGGACGCTGTGGAGTTGGCTCGCCACGCCGACTTCTTTTCCATCGGTACAAACGATCTGGTCCAGTACACATTGGCCGTGGATCGAAACAACACCCGCCTGGCACACCTGTTCAATCCCTTCCACCCAGCAGTGATACGGCAACTCCATCAGGTCTCCCGAGTTGCCAGGGCCGCAGGAATCGAGGTGAGCGTCTGTGGGGAGTTGGCGGCGAATCCCCTGGGTGCCTTCCTCCTCCTGGGCCTGGATATCCACTCTCTGTCGGTGGCGTGGCCGTCTCTCCCGGAGATCAAGAAGGTCATCCGAGAGTTCCGCATCGAGAGCGCGAGAAAGGCAGCCGCCCGGGCGCTGGCAGCTCCAACCAGCAGGGAAGTGACAGCGCACCTGGTGGAAGGAGTCGGAGACAGCATCGATCTCTCCGCCTTCTCGGGCCGTTGGAGTCTGAACGTTCCGAAGTCCGAGGGGTAGTGGGCCCAGGAGTCCAGACCCTGACATTGCTTCACCCTGAACCAAGAAAAGGCCGTGAGCCTCCGACTATTCACCTCCGAATCCGTCACGGAAGGTCACCCGGACAAGATCGCGGACCAGCTTTCCGATGCCATCCTGGACCAGATCCTCCTGCAAGATCCTCGGGCCCGTGTGGCGGCCGAGGTCCTGGTCACGACGGGAATGGCCCTCATTTCCGGGGAGATCACCACCGACGCGTACGTGGAGATCCCGGCCATCGTTCGGCAGACCTTGATAGACATCGGGTATGTTCATCCCGACTTCGGGATCGACGGGAACACCTGTGCTGTCCTGACTACCATCGATCAGCAGGCTCTCGACATCGCCCAGGGAGTGGACACCGGTGGAGCCGGGGATCAGGGAATGATGTACGGCTACGCCACGGATGAGACAGAATCTCTGATGCCGGCTCCCATCACGTTGGCCCACGACCTCACCCACCGGCTGGCTTCCCTGAGGAAATCAGGGGAGTTGCCCTGGGCCCGACCCGATGGGAAGGCCCAAGTGTCCATGGCATACGATGGGGACCGACCGGTTCGAGTCGATACGGTGGTCGTGAGTGTCCAGCATGATCCGGATGTGGAACAGGAGGATCTCAAGGAAGAGATCACCCAGAAAGTGATCCTGGCGTCCATCCCCGAAGAATTCCTGGATCCTGACGCCTGCACTTTTCACATCAACCCCACTGGACGGTTCGTCGTCGGCGGGCCTCACGGAGACACAGGGCTCACCGGCCGGAAGATCATGGTGGACAGCTACGGAGGCATCGGCCGACACGGCGGTGGAGCCTTCAGCGGGAAAGACGCCACCAAAGTCGACCGGTCCGGCGCCTACGCGGCTCGGTGGGCGGCGAAGAACATGGTCGCAGCCGGAGCCGCCCGACGGTTCGAGATCCAGATCGCCTACGCCATCGGGGTTGCGGTCCCGGTGGCGGTGTACGTAGACACCTTCGGCACTGGCATTCGCCCCGATGATGAGCTCGCCGCCGTCGTCAAGGAGGTCTTCGATTTTCGCCCCCGGGCCATCATCGAAGGCTTAGGTATGGAAAGCCCTATCTTCCTCCCCACGGCGACCTATGGTCATTTTGGGCGGGACCCCAGGAGGCTCATGGTCGGAGGGGAAGAGGGAAGGGAGGTGGAGCTTTTCAACTGGGAGAAGACAGACCGGGTGGAGGAGCTTCGGGACCACCTGGCCCTTTAGGGGAATCGCCTCTTTGAAGCACAAAGAAGGGAATCGGCCGTGTTGGTAGAGATCGGGGTACAGAGCCTCGGGCTGGATCGCACCAACAACAACCCGGTAGTGATCCTGAAGGAGAAGGATGGAGAAAGGGTCCTTCCCATATGGATCGGTCCCGGGGAAGCCAGTTCAATCGCTATGCAGCTCGCCGACTGGAGCTTTTCTCGGCCTCTTACGCACGATCTTCTTGTCTCAGTCCTGGGTGGCCTCGGGGGAACCCTGGAGCGAGTCCTCATCACCGAAGTGGTGGAGAACACCTACTTCGCCCAGTTGATCATCCATCGAAACGGTGGGGTCTTTTCGGTGGACGCCCGTCCGTCAGACTGCATCGCGGTGGCTCTTCGGACGAAGGCGAAGATCTTCGCGGAAGAAAGCCTGTTGGAACAAGCAAGGGTGGAGATCTCTGAAGAGGAGTCAGTGACCCTAGGCTCTGAAGAGTTTCAAGAGCCTAAGACACAAGAGGTTAAGGCTGAAGATCTAAAGGATTACCTGAGGAAATTGAATCCGGAAGATTTTGGCCGGTTCACGCCCTGAACCCAACATGTGCCCTCTCCCCTCAATGCCGAAGACCTCCCTTCTTTCCTTCTCCCTCGCCCTTATTCTCTCGGCTCCATCCCACATCCTCTCGGCTCCAGTCCACGGACAGGAGGAGGTGATTCCCTTTCTTCGAGGAGAGGTACGAGTCGGAAATGACCCCATGTCGGACGGAGTCGTGGTGCTTCATCAGGTCTCGGCAGAGTCCTCCGGGGAGATCGACAGCGTTCGGGTGGACGCTGACGGCTCCTTCCAGATTCGACTCCCCTTTGTTCCAAATCACACCAGTCGCCCCGAGATCTTCTTCGCTTCCGCCGAGTTTCGTGGATTACTCTACTTCGGGCCCGCAGTGACCGAGGCCGTTCAGTTGGACAGCCTTTACCTGATCCAGGCCTACGACACACTTTCCGTCCCCCCGGGGGGAGCTCAGATCCCTCTTCTGGCAAGAAACCTCTTCCTCGAAAAGACAGAGGACGGGTGGACAGCGACCGATGTCTTCCGACTCCGGCAAGACGGGGACCGAACTCTGTATTCTCCGGAGGAGGGAATCGTATGGGCCTACCCCCTGCCCAACTCGGCAACGGACTTCCAGGTCGGCCAAGCCGACATGGCTCCGGATGCCATTCGCTTTGAAGGTGGGCGGATAGAGGTGTTCTCCCCTCTCCCTCCAGGTGAGCGGTACCTGGTGATCCGATACCGAATCTCCGAGCACGATTTCGTCCTGCCCCTGCCGGGGAGGACTGATCGAATGGAGGTCTTGGTCCGAGAGCCTGCCCCTGCCGCTGAGTTCCACCCGCTGTCCCTCTCATCCCCGGTGGAGTTGGAACCAGGAAACGCCTTCCGGCGCTATGTTGCCGACAGCCTTCTCGATTCAGAGGTTCGAAGTGAGATCGCTCCCGAACCCTGGTCTCTCCCGGCAGAGTGGCTGGGCTTGCTCATGGCGGGCCTTCTGGGCGCAGTAGGGATTTTCGGGTACCGCCGCCGGGGCAGCGGGGTCCCTCCCCAGGGAGCCCCACCCGGCGAGACCTTCCGGAACCATCTTCTGCTCGCCATAGCCACACTGGATGAGGATTTCCAGGAGAAAGGGGACACCTCCCCGGAGGCCAGAACGAGGTATGAGGCCGAGAGGCAGGAGATTCTCTCCAAGCTGAAGAGCCTCCCTTGAGCCGGGAGCCTTTCCCGTGTCCATCCTTTCGACGCCCGCCATCCTCCTCCGGTCGTATCCGTATAGCGAGACCAGCCAAATCCTCAGGTTCTATACCGAATCCCAGGGCGTCCTCGGCGCCATCGCCCGGGGAGTCCGAAAAACCGGAGGCCGCTTCGGCGGAGCCCTCTCCACATTCTCGGAGGGCTTCCTGAACATCCAATTCCGGGAGAATCGAGACCTTCAGACTTTTCGGGACTTTTCTCCCATCAAGGCCAGGAGGGGACTGGCCCAGGACCCCCTACGGTTGGCCGGGGCATCGGTTTTGGGTGAGTTGATTCTTCAACACGCCGAGTCCGAGGGCCACCCGCCTCTCTTTGCCGGGTTGGGCCGCGGTCTGGACGCCATGGATGGAGTGGAGAGGGAGGTCTTTCTCCCTACCCTTCTGGCCCAGCTTTGGCCTCTCATTCGAGGCCTCGGATTCGGCCCTCTTCTCCAAGCGTGTGTGGAGTGTGGAAGAGCCTTTCAGGAGGAAGAAATGGGGCGTTTCGACTTTGGAGCCGGGGGGCTCCGGTGCTCCTCTTGTCAGGGGGAGGCTCAGGGGCCCCGTCTGGGCCCCGTGGCGCGATCCCAGCTGATGGGCCTATTGGACGGGGAAGCCCCTGAGGAGCTGATCCGACCCAAAGCCCACCTGCGTTTGGCAAGCGATTTCATCACCTATCATGTTTCCGGAGGAACCCCACTCCGTTCGCTAACCGTCCTGACCGCCCTCACG
This sequence comes from Gemmatimonadota bacterium, assembly GCA_030618065.1. Lineage (GTDB taxonomy): Bacteria > Gemmatimonadota > Gemmatimonadetes > Longimicrobiales > Gaopeijiaceae > JABDNZ01. The sequence continues at coordinate 13,457 of JAUXEE010000004.1, read as the reverse complement.
CCGAAAACCGATGCGTAGACTCATCTTGGGCACGGCGGGACATATCGACCATGGGAAAACGGCTCTGGTCAAGGCACTCACCGGCGTGGATACCGACAGACTGAAGGAGGAGAGGGAGCGGGGAATCACCATAGACCTCGGCTTCGCCGAATACAGACCCGGGGCAGACGTTCTCTTCGGTGTGGTCGATGTACCGGGCCACGAGGGATTCATCCGGAACATGCTGGCGGGCGCCACCGGGATGGATCTGGTCCTGTTGGTCGTGGCGGCGGACGAGGGCGTCATGCCCCAAACGCGAGAGCACCTCTCCATCGTTCAGCTTCTGGAAGTGCCCCGCCTCGCCGTGGCCGTCACCAAGTCCGATCTGGTCGATCCCGATTGGCTCGACCTTGTTCAGGAGGAGATCCAGGAGCTCCTCCAGGACACCCCCTACTCCGGGGCTCCTGTTCTCCCCGTCTCCTCTCTCACAGGCGAAGGGCTGGATATGCTCAGCGAGGCCCTCGCCACCCTGGGGCTGGAGGCGGAAGAAAAGGGAGCCGAAGACGTCGTCCGACTTCCCATCGATCGTGTGTTCACGATCCGAGGAGCCGGGACCGTGGTCACCGGCACTCTCTGGACGGGTACGTTGGAGGAGGGAAGCCGGGTCCTGGTGCTCCCCGGTGGCCAGGAAGCACGCGTTCGGTCCCTCCAACTCCATGCCCAGGAGGTTCGAGAGGCCAGGGCGGGGGCCCGGGTGGCGATGGGTCTCTCGGGGAACAAGGTAGGCCACCAAGACCTTTCCCGTGGTCAGACCGTGGTGGAGGGTAGTGGCTGGGCTGTTTCCTGGATGCTGACCTGCTGGGTCTCCCTTCTGGCCGATACCGGATGGGAGCTCGAGCAAGGGCAGCGGGTCCGAGTTCATCTTGGAACCGCTGAGGTTTTGGCCAGAGTGGCGATATTTCAAAAGGACCGCCTCGTGGGTGGGGAGGAGGGCTGGGTCCAATTCCGCCTGGAGGAACCCGTCCTGGCCCGGGTTCGTGACCATCTCGTTTTCCGATCCTACTCCCCAGTGACGACCCTTGGTGGGGGCCGGGTGGCCGAGGTCCTTCCCAGGAAACGCCGGAGGCTGGCTCCCGGAGAAAACCGACTGCTGGAAGCTCGCCTCGGCGATTCCAGCGAAGATGCCCTGTCAGCACTTCTGGAAATGGCGCAGTGGACGGGTGTTCCTATTCCCAGCCTCCCCCACCAAATCGGCTTTTCCCCGGCCCATCTTCAGGAAACCGTCGCCGGGCTCCAGGGAAGCGAAGGGCTGGCTCGGGTGGAGGATCGACTCTTCTCGAGTCGAATCTGGAGGGAAGGGGAGAAGCGGATTCTCTCAGCCCTAACGGGGTTCCATGAGAACAACCCACTTAAACCGGGCATCTCTCTGGAGGAACTCCGCCAGGTCCTGCCAGGGAGCTTCGGTCCGAAGCTGGCCGAGGCCCTCCTTCAACGGCTTGCGTCACAGCAGCGCCTATTCCTCCGGAAGGGGACCGCAGGGCTGGCCGGCTTTCGACCCTCCCTCTCCAAGAGACAAGCCTCCATCCGAACCCAACTCAAGAGTCTTTTGACAGAGGCGGGACTGACTCCCCCAAACCTCCGGGAACTGGGTGAAACCCTGGGGGATCAGACCGAGATCGAAGGGATTCTACGCCTCATGGAAGAGGAGGGGGAGCTTGTCAACCTGGATGGGGAGTTTTTCTTCGAGCGAAAAGCTGTCCGAGAGGCCGGTGAGGCTGTCATAAGGGGACTGGCCGGGTCGAAGGATCTGGGCCCTGCTGGATTCCGTGAGGTTCTTCCCATCAGCCGACGGCATCTCCTTCCTCTCCTCCGGCACTTCGATCTTGTCGGAGTTACGACACGAATGGAAGACGGTCGGAGCGTCGCCATCGAGCTCCCGGAGGCTTGGGGAACTCTGCACACTCCGGGAAGGTAGGAGGTAGCAGGGTCACGATCCGTGGACTTCTTGCTTGACCTTGGAATCCGGCGGACGTACAATGGTTATGAGGTACTAGGTTTCCGGACCCCCATTTGATATTGGAGGGCTATCGTTCCACGGCTACAGCACAGCAGGTCTGTGCGGAGGTTTGAATGAGACGCCAAAGCTGCGTTCTCTTCCTCCTCCTCTCCATTCTCGGCCTCACTCTCCCGGCTTCTGCCCAGCAGGTGGGGTCAGGTGGAAAGCAGGATTCCGGGTTTCACCTGGAGCAGAACTATCCGAATCCGTTTAATCCGGAGACGAAGATTCCGTTCGTTCTCTTTGACGGGCTTTTTGTCGACGGAAAATCCGTTGTTGTATCGGTTCGGATCTTCAACGTTCTGCAACAGTTCATCACCGCACCCACTGCTCTGAACCATCCCCGGGGGGAGGGAGTTCCTGTGTTGGATCTGGAATACCCCTATCCTGGCCGCTTCGAAGCGTACTGGGATGGGCGGGATGAACGGGGACGGCAGGTGGCTTCGGGAGTGTACTTTGTACAGCTTACGGTGAATGGTAAGACTCAGTTCGAGAGAATGTACGTCACGAAGTGACTTTCAATACCCCGGCCTGAGTCGGAGGAGCCAAGAGCGGCGATATACAACGTAGGGGCACCTTTTGATGGGTGCCCCTACATCTTTTTCGATCAGCAGGCAGAGGAGGGGGCCTCTGCACAAGTGGGGCGCGCCGCCCCTCCTCAGCTCTATCTATTTGAGAACATAGATAAAACGACCGCAGCTCTCACAAATTTCCACGCCTTGGTCCCCATCACCCGTCCTGGAGGTGGGAATCGAGACAAAGCAGCCATAACAAACCCCGTCGATGACAGGGACCACCATGCGACCCAGTGTGGGAAGACCTCGCTCGCAACGCCGCTGAATGCCAGGATCCAAGCCTTTCTTCAACTCGCTGATCTTCTTGTCCAGGGCTTTCACGGCCACTTCGGGATCGATATTGAAGTGCTTCTTCTCAACCTGGTCAAGGCCAGGCTCCTCAAGAAGGGCCGTTCTCTGAAGATGCAGGTCCTGAATCTCCAACAAGAGCATGAGTTGGGCGTTCATGGTCTAGAAGCCTGATGGGAAAGGGGGGCGAACCCGTCCACCTAGTGAGCTTTGTCCTCCAGGAGCTGAATGAAATCCTCCGGAGTGGAAATACTCTTGAGCTGGTCTGGAACCTCCGGGTCTTTCGCGAATTGAGCGATCTTACCCAGAACGGGGAGGTATTGGTTCGAGACCTCCAGGGGAGGTGCGACGATGAGAAAGAAATTAAATACGGGGTTCCCGTCGATGGCCTTGAAATCCACCCCGGCTGGCTTTCGTCCATAGGCCAACCGCAAGCGATTCACCACCAACGACCTGCAGTGGGGAATGGCGATTCCTTTTCCGATCCCCGTCGAGCCCAGGTTTTCCCGTCTCTTGAGGGTCTTGAAGAGGATCGCCTCGGACTTCTCGTCCATTCCGAGAAGTCCGATAAGTTCTTTCAGGATATCATCCTTGCTGTCCGATTGTATGTCCAGCTTCACAACGTCTGATGTGAATAACTCTCTTAGCTTCATCCGGAAGCCTCCCTTGTTCTTGCTGTCGGCGCCGGTTCAATTGGCGTTTCTCTCCCCGGGTTTCGTCCCAGAGACCTTCCATGCTAAGGGATTCCTCCCTCCAGAGCTAGGAGGGTGTAAAGGTCTTCAGCCCCGGAGGCCCCTCTCTTAGCTTTCATCCATGACTTTCAGCCTTCTTTCGGTATTCGAGGGGAGTACGATTCCCCTCTTCCTGGCTCCTCAAGCTGGTGTCAGCGAATCTCCCTTCCGGCGCTTATGCAGAGAGTACGGTGCCGATGTGGTTGTGAGTGAGTTCGTGAGTGCCGCCGGGATCTGCAGGGGGAACGAGAGAACCGGGAAGTACCTTCGGTTCGATGACGACGAGCGACCCATCGGTATCCAGATCTTCGGTTCCGAAGCTGCAGTGATGGCAGATGCGGCTGCGTACGTAACAGAGGCGTACACACCGGACTTCGTTGACATCAACTTCGGGTGCCCGGTGAAGAAAGTGGTCAAGAAGAACGGGGGGTCCGGCTGTTTGAGAGACCTCGAGCTCGTGGAGACGATCACCCGTGCGGTGGTGGACTCCACGGATCTCCCCGTCACGGTCAAGACACGGAGTGGTTTCAGTGAAGCCACACGGGACCCGGTCGAGATCGGCCTCAGGATCCAGGAAGCGGGCGCTCGGATGATCACCCTCCATCCCCGCACTCGAGCAGACATGTACGGAGGCGAGGCTCGGTGGTCCGAGATCAGGGCCCTGACCGAGGCTTTGGAGATTCCCGTGGTGGGCAACGGGGACATTCGGACGGGGGAGGATGCCCTTCGAATGTGGCGCGAGACCGGATGCCATGGGATCATGATGGCCAGAGGAACGCACGGGGCACCCTGGCTCTTTCGACAGGCCCGGGCGGCCCTCAATGGGGAAACCGTACCTCCGGACCCGGACATCCGTGAGCGGTTTCGAGTGTGCCTGAGGCATGCAAGGAATGCCATCGAGTACGGGGGAGACCCGAAGAAGGCGGCTATTGGGTTCAGGAAACACCTGGGCTGGTACACCAAGGGGATCGCTGGAGGAAAGAGGTTGCGGATGGAGCTTTTCCAGGTCACCTCATTGCGGGAAATGGAGGAACTTCTGGCGGGATACCTGGAGCGGTCCTCCGCCACTGCCCTTTAGACCCGGAGCTTTCAGAGTCCGGAGAGTGTATATTTCAACGGACAGTTCACTATCACCGTCAACAAAAGGGGGCGAAACGGCTTCGACACGTTTGGCGAATCCGGAGTAGCGTGCCGAGGACCCCGGAATCCTCGAAAAAAACCGGGAAAAACACAACTGCCAACAATCAACTGGCACTGGCTGCGTAACAAAACGCTAGCCCGCCTCCTGACTCGCCCGCCCGAGGCGTGGCTTGAGGCGACGATAAGTCGGGCTGGCTCCGTCTCTGCGTTGCCCTGAACGGAGTGAGATTTTCTGGCGACTAGACCCGGGAGCGGCTGCTCACTGGCCACCAAGGTCGAAACTTCTCAGTGATCTACGCACGTAGAAGCTCTTGATGGACCATCCGTGGACGCGGGTTCGACTCCCGCCGCCTCCATGATGTAGAAGGACCGAATGGGCTCCCTCGGCGGGAGGAGAGCCCGCCCGGATTCGGCGAAGCCGAACACGGTGAGCGGGTTCGAGCCGAGGAGGGCCGGAGGCCCGACGAGACGACCGAGGACCCGCCGAAGGCGGGCCGCAGGTCACCCCCGCCGCCTCCATGATGTAGAAGGACCGAATGGGCTCCCCCGGCGGGAGGAGAGCCCGCCCCTGGAAACCATTTACCGCTCGAGCCCTTTGAAAACAAAAACCTACTTTCTCGGGACTGTCCTCCCCGTTGTACTCCTCCTCGATATCTTCACAAAGCGGTGGGCCATGGGGGCCTTGAGGGGGGAGCCCTCAGAGCTGTTGGGAGGCCTTATTCCCCTGACTCTCGCGTTTAACCGTGGGGCAGCCTTCGGCCTGAGCATCGGAAATGATCCCCGCTGGTTCTTTATTCCCGTAACGATTCTGGCCCTGGTCCTTTTGGGATATCTGCTGTTTCGTACAGACTCGGAAGATAAGTTCCGGATTTTCGCCCTTTCTCTCGTGCTGACAGGAGCCCTGGGAAACCTGATCGACCGTGTGCGTTGGGACCGGGGTGTGGTGGATTTCATCGGTCCCATCGACCTCGGCTTCATGGACTGGCCCATCTTCAATGTGGCAGACATGGCCATTTCCTGCGGTGCAGTGGCCCTCGCGATTTCCTTTTGGATGGAGGAAACCGAAGACGAGAAAACTCCTGCAGAGGCTTCCTAGAGAACCAGGTGCTTCTCCAGGTCCAGGGCAGATACGTGCAGTCGGAAGCTGTCGATCTCCGACCACTTGGTTTCCAGAAGCTTCCGATGAACGTCCCTGCCTAGGACCCCCTCCAGAAACTCGCTCTTCTCCGCGACGCGCACAGCCTCGAAAAGGTCGTGGGGAAGGGACGAGATCCCCATCTCGTCCCTTTCCATGGGGGTCAGACCGTAGAGGTCAACCGTCATGGGATCGGGAGCCGTCAGACCCTTGTCCAGGCCATCCAATCCGGCCGCCAACATGGTGGCGAAGGCAAAGTAGGGGTTGCAGGTAGCGTCGGGGAACCGAAGCTCCATTCGGGTGGCAACCTCATTCCCTGGTTTATAGAGGGGGATCCGGACGGATGCCGACCGGTTGGCCTCTGCCCAGGCGATGTAAACAGGCGCCTCATACCCGGGGACCAACCGTTTGTAGGAGTTGTGCCATTGATTCGTGACGAGGGCCATTTCCCGGGCGTGAGCGAGAACCCCGGCAATGAACTGTTTCGCCGTCTGGCTCAAGTGATGTTCATCGTCTTTGTCGAAGAAAGCGTTCGTGGCGTCGTCTTTGAAAAGGGAGAGGTGGGTGTGCATCCCGCTTCCATTCTCTCCCTCCAAGGGTTTCGGCATGAACGTGGCGTAGACACCGCAACGGCGGGCGATCTCTTTCACCACGTATTTATAGGTTTGGAGTGAGTCGGCCATTCGCAGAGCGGCCTGATACCGGATGTCAATTTCGTGTTGGGACGGAGCCACCTCGGCATGGTGGTATTCCACCGGGATCCCCATGGCCTCCAGGGCGAACACCGTTACCTCCCGGATATCGTCCCCGATATCGACGGGATTGATGTCGAAATATCCTGCCTGATCAAGGATCTGCGGGTCCTTCTCTTCCTTGAAGTAGAAAAACTCCGGTTCAGGCCCCAGATACATGTGTTCGAATCCGCGATCCTTCAACCGTGCCAATTGTCGTTGGAGTACGACCCGGGGATGGGAGGCATAGGGATTCCCGTCCGGGGTTTGAATATCTGCAAACATCCGAATGGTGCGAGAGCCCCCGGACCGGAATGGAAGCACCTGGGCCGTGGTGGCGATGGGCACAGCCACCATGTCGCTCTCCTGGATCCGCTGGTAACCCTCGATGGAGGAGCCGTCGAAACCCATCCCCTCTCCGAAAGCACCCTTGAGCTCCTTCGGCGTGATGGAGAAGGATTTCAGGAACCCCAGCATGTCGGTGAACCAGAGCCGGATGGAGGACACCCCGTACTCCTCCACGTACTTGAGGACGTCCTCCGGGGTGGTGAGGGACAACCCCATTCGGCTATCCATCTCCTCCACATAGTCCTCCATATCGTCCCGAAATGTCTCTACGTAGTAAAGGAATCCATCCTGAACCATGGGCGTCCGAGCTCCGTCAGCGTTGGGGTCTAGACCCTGAAAAGGGCCATCCAGGGTCAATTCTTGTGTGGGGCATGCGCGATGATCGCGATGATAAAGAGAATCCAGAAAAGCGTCAAGGGAAGGGGTATCGAGGCACTAATCCCCCGGCTTGGGAGTGAAGAGGAGAAACTCGATTCGGCGTCCCCCCATGTGAAGGACTTGGAATGATCCATTATCGACTTCGACCTGGTCCCCGACTCGTGGAATCCGGTTCAGGCGGCCGAACACGAAACCGGCCACCGTGTCATAGTCGTCCTCAGGGAGCTTAAAGCCCAAGGTCTCACTGGCCTCCCGAAGGGGCACCCCTCCGAGAACCCGAATGGCGCCAGAATCCAGAGGGGTGAAGCCTTGCGGCTCATCTCCCTCGTGTTCGTCCTGAATCTCCCCAACGATTTCTTCCAGAAGGTCTTCAAGGGTCACCAAGCCGGCCGTCCCTCCGAACTCGTCCACCACGATGACCATCTTGACACGCTCCTTGCGCATCTCTCCCATGAGGTCATCCACCGATTTCGTAGCCGGCGAAAACTGAGCCGGCCGAAGGATGGGTTCGATCTTTCTCACCCCGTCTCGATCAGCCTTCCACAGCTCTCGGGCCAGGAGGATTCCGACGATCTTGTCGAGGTTCCCCTCGTAGACCGGAAGACGCAGGTGGCCTTGATCCAGCATGATCTGCTTCGATTCCTCCACGCTGGCTCCCGCGGAGACGGCCACGATGTCCGTCCGGGGGGTCATGACTTCTCCCACCGGGACTTCGTCCAGCGTCATCATGCTACTCACCACCCGCCACTCGTCCTCGTCCAGGGCTCCTTGTGTCCGTCCGATGCGAGCTAGAACCCGGAGCTCGGACCGACTGACTGTATTGGGCCGCTCCTGGCCGGAGGTGATGAGGCGGGAATAGAGGGTGAGAGGATAGATGACGGGTTTGGTGAGGAAGATGAGGCCCCGCAGGACATAGGCCGCCAGCGGGGCCAGCCTGGGCCAGAGAGTCGCACCCAGGGTCTTCGGAAGAATCTCGGAAAAGAGGAGAATGGCCAGGGTCAGGGCAGCCGAGAAGATGGCCATGGAAGCCTCTCCCCATATTCTGAACGCCAGCGCACCGCCCAATGCAGCGCCGAAGGTGTTGGCAACGGTGTTCAGGGTCAGGATGGCAGCGATGGGCTCATCCACGTGCTTCTGCATCTTGGCCAGATACTCCCCAGCTTTCGAACCCTGATCTCTCAGCACATGCACATAGCCGTGGGTCACCGAGAGGAGAATGGCCTCCAGGATGGAACAGAGGAAGGAGACCCCCAGAGAGATCCCTACGATGGCGAAAAGCTGGTAGAGCATATCCGGATTTTGTTGGGTAAGCCCGACCCGGGGCCGACTACCCCTCGAGAGTTGCCTTCAACTCAATGGGCGTAGCGGCGAGTGCCCTGGACACCGGACATCCCCCCTTCGCTCCTTGGGCCTGTTCCTGAAAACCGGCGTCGTCGATGCCCGGCACCTCTCCGACGCATTCCAACTCGATGCGGGAGATCCCGAACCCGTCCGGCCCCTTCTCCAGGAAAACCTTTGCGGTGGTGCGGATGCTCTCGGGCTCGAATCCGGCTTTTGCCAGACCGTTCGCGAAGGCCATGGAAAAACATCCCGCATGGGCTGCGGCAATCAACTCCTCAGGGTTGGTGCCAGCTCCTTCCTCAAACCGGGAGGCAAAGCTATAGGTCCCCTTGACGGCACCGGTTTCCGTCTCCAGCGTCCCACTACCTTTGGGAAGGTTTCCTTTCCACTCGGCACTCGCGACTCGTACTGCCATTGGAACACTCCTTGTTGTTTCGGATGACCCGATCGATTTCGTCTGGATCCGGGGTTTCCCCCGGGTACGACCAGCCTCGGGGGCTGAAAAATAGAGAGGGGACTCTCGGGGAACCAGGGGGTCCTCTTGCCTGATATCCAGTTTTTTTCCTGGAACGACCCCCTTTTACCGGCTGCTGCTGCTGCCCTGGTCCCCCGATTTTCCCTGGACGGCTCCCTGAACCTAGGAGATACCCTCCTCGTTGTGCCGGGTGCCCGTGCGGGTAGGAGATTCCTGGAGCTCCTCGTGGAACAGGCTGCTTCCGAGAATCTCCGCCTGACCCCCCCTCACCGTATCCTGACCGTCGGGTCCCTTCCGGAAGAACTCTATCGACCGCCTCTTCCCCTGGCTTCCGGCGCCACCACTCGGCGGAGTTGGGTTCGTGCCATGGAACGGATCTCCTCTGACGTGGTCCGTGAAGCTTTGGGACCTCAGGCGGTGGAAGCAGACACCGTCGGGAAGGTGGTCTTCGCCAGGGCCCTGGATTCGCTCAACCGGACAGTCGGAGGGGCGGGCCTATCCTTCCGGGAGGTGGCCGTAGAATGCCGAAGGGGGTTCCTCTTTTCCGACGAGGATCGTTGGCTTGCCCTGGGCCGGATTCAGGATGAGATGAGGTCGATACTGGATGAGATCGGCCAGATAGAGCGGGAGGGAGCACGAGCGGATGCTCTCCGTAGCGGGATGATATCCACACCCCTGACACCGATCCTGGTGGGTGTGGCCGAGCTCCCCCTCATCACGAGGCGCATGCTGGAGCGGGCGGCCGACGGGGTTCTGGTTTTCGTGCACGGGCCCGAATCCATGGCTGGGGCCTTTGACGCCTTGGGTACCACCCGGACGGATTATTGGCAGAACTGGACCATCCCGATTCAGGAAAACGACCTTGTGGTCCGGGACGGCCCCGGGGACCAGGCCGCAGAGGTTCTGGCATCCCTGGGGGAGTCGGCGAAGACATATGCCCTGGATGAGATCACCATCGGCGTCCCGGACGCAGCCCTGGTGCCCTATGTGGCTCAACAACTCGAGGCCCACGGGTACCCGAGCCGCTACGCGGAAGGGGTCCCTCTTTCTCTGACCGCCCCGGTCCAACTCCTCAAGGCAATGGCGGACCATCTCGGGGGGGGACGCTTCGGGGCACTTGCCAACCTCCTCCGACACCCGGACCTCCCGGCTGCAATGAAGCCGGAAACGGCTCCTGAGCTGGCAGACGCCTACTTCGAGCGCCATCTCCCAGACCTGGTGGAGCCAGGTCGTCTTTTGGAGGGACTACCCGGGCGGGGCCTCGCCGAAATCCAGGGCACCCTCCACGGACCCGACTTCCTTGGGAAGTTGGAAGGGACCGCAACATTGTCGGAGTGGATGCCCCGCATTCTCTCCGTCCTGGCCAGCGTCTACAAAGACCTGACCCCCGGATCGGATCCCCGGCACCATCGCGGAGTCCTGGAGGCTTCCACGCAGATCCGGGACGCTGTTGAGGCTCTTCACCAACTTCCACCTTTGTTGGACGAACGCTGTTCGGCCCACCAAGCCCTCCGGGCCCTCCTGGGAGAGCTCCGGGACGGCCGCATCCCCCCAGAGGCGGAGGGGGCGGCAGTGGAGATGGTCGGGTGGCTGGAACTCCAGCTCGACGACGCTCCAGTCATCATCCTGACGGGGGTAAGCGATCCCTTCCTTCCGAGGGCTGTGAACGCAGATCCTTTTCTCCCCAACGCCCTTCGGAGTCGACTTGGGCTGGAGGACAACCGAGCCCGGTACGCCCGGGACGCATACCGCCTCACGGCCCTGGTGAAATCGACGAAGAATCGCCTGATCATCGCCGGGCGTCGCACCGCCGCTGGCGACCCACTCCGCCCAAGTCGCCTTTTGCTGACCGGGACGGTCGAGGAGATGGCCTCCCGAATCCTGAGGCTTACGGGAGTCGACTCTACCCCGGACGATAGGCGTCCAAAGCCGTTTCCGGTCTACGACCTGGGGGCCGAGAGCCAATTCCGTCTCCCTCCCGAACCCCGCATCCCGCTGCCGGAGATCCCCACTCCTCTCCCAGTGACAGCATTTCGAGCTCTCCTCGAGGATCCCTATCTCTGGGCCCTACAGAATCTCCTTGAATTGGGGGAGCCCAGGTATGATCTCCAGGAGCTCGACCCCATGAGTTTTGGGACCCTGGCCCACGCGGTGCTGGAGCAATTTGCCCGGAGTCCCGAGGCGGGGTCCTCCGACTCGGACGCGATCCGGAGTCGCCTCAACAAGATCCTCACTCGCCTGGCGGAGAAGCTTTTTGGATCGAAACCCCTCCCGGCGGTCCCCCTCCAGGTAGAACAACTGCGGACGCGCCTCCGGGCCTTTGCCGACTGGCAAGCTGGATGGACGACGAAGGGGTGGGAGATCTTTTCGGCGGAGGCCCGGACCCCACCCGGAGGAGTTCCCTTCGACGTCGACGGAGTTCCGGTGTTCCTTTCTGGCCGAATCGACCGTATCGACCGAAACCCGGCCACAGGGGCCTGGACGGTGTTCGACTACAAGACGGGGGACGGCGGGGCCCATCCTTCCTCTGCCCGGGGCCGGGACGGCGAGTGGAAAGACCTCCAGCTTCCTCTCTACCGCCACCTGATGGGGAGCCTCCGGACAGCCGAGGGCATCCCTCTGGAGCTCCCGGCACCAGGGCTGACCGTGGACCTGGCCTATCTCCCCATCTCTAAGGACTCCGGTCCCATTCTTCCAGCCGTTGCCGAATGGACCCCAGCGGAGCTGGCCAGCGCCGATGAGGCCGCTCGTGACGTCATCCGGAAGTTGAGGGATGCTGGGGGCATTTCCTTCGATCCTGCCGAATCAGGCCGGAGGGCCAGGGGGGAGCTGGCATCTCTTCTCGGGCGCGGCCTCCTTCAAGCCGAAGGAGGCGACGGGTGAGGGAGACCAAGACCTCGGCTCCCGGGGAAATCCTCCTGCCCAGAGAGGTTGTCCTGGCCTCCGCTGGGACCGGGAAGACCTTCACCCTTTCCAGCCGGTTGATCAGCCTCCTGGCCCTGGGAGCCCCTCCCGACTCCCTCCTGGCGTCGACCTTCACCCGAAAAGCGGCCGGAGAAATCCTGACCCGGGTGCTCTCCCGCCTTGCGAGGGCCTCCCTGAATCAGGATCTCGCCCGGGTTCTCGCCCAGGAAACACTCCTACCGACCCCAACCTCGGACGAGGGCGCGGCCCACTGCGAGACCTTCTCGGCCCTTCTCCGCAGCCTGGTCCGGGAACTCCACCGGGCCAATGTGGGAACGCTGGACTCCTTCTTCGTTCGGATCGCGGGGAGTTTTCCAGGGGAACTGGGAATGCCCCCGGATTGGGCCATCAGTGACGAACCCACTTCCCAGAGGATGGAGTCGGAGGCCCTCCAGGAGGTCCTCTCCGGAGCGAGTCCCCGTGAGATGGTGGAGTTGGTTCGCATGACCATGCGAGGGGAGTCGGGAAGGGGGGTCCACCAACGCCTTTTGGTCCAGCTCCGGGAGCTCCGGGGCCTTCTTCACCAACAAGGAATCCCAGACCCCGAGGCAATATGGCGCCCCCCAGAGCCCGGAGTCTCCGAATGGGAAGAGGAAGAAGAAGGGGAAGAGGAGGGAGAAGAAGAAGGCGGTACCCCCTGGGAGGAGATCCTCCGTGACATAGGAGCCGCACCCCTGCCGGAAACGGCCCGAGGAGACCCGGACACCCGATTCAAAAAAACGGTGGCCGAAGGGCTGGAAGCTCTCGAGAACCGGGATTGGGCGAAATTCTGTGGGAAAGGGTTGGCGAGTAAGGTCCTTGCCGGGGAAGAAAGCTACAGCCGAAAGCCGATTCCTCAGGAGATCCGGAAGGCTTTTCAGAGGGCTTTGGGCGGGGTGAGAAGAGATCTGGGAGAAGAGCTCGCTGCTCAGAGTCGGGCCCTCCGAGCCCTGGTGGTGGGCTTCGACAGCGCGCTGGAGAGGATTCACCGCCGGGAAGGGGCGTACCGATTCGAGGATGTCACCTTCCTCCTCGCCGGAAAGGAACCGCTGGCGACCCGTACCGACCTCTGGTATCGGCTGGACCAGAAAGCCCACCACCTCCTCCTGGACGAATTCCAGGACACCTCCCGGGCCCAGTGGGAGGCCCTGGAGCCTCTGGCGTCAGAGCTCCTGTCCGGGCACCCCGGGGAACGTTCAGCCCTGGTAGTGGCGGATCCGAAACAGTCCATCTACGGATGGAGGGGAGCTGAGCCCTCTTTGGCCCGGAGGGTGGGAGCCAGCTTCGGAATGCAGCAACGGTCCCTCGACCGATCCTACCGGTCGTCCGGGCCGGTG
>JAUXEE010000121.1 GCA_030618065.1 Gemmatimonadota bacterium | reverse complement strand
CGGATGGATGGCAGACGAGCAACTCCAAGCAGGCCGTGCAGGCCGGTTCTCCTGAGGGAGACGCCATGATGGCTCTCACCCTGGCTGAGGGCGCGACCCCTGCAGCTGCGATGAACACCTTCTTTGCCCAGGAAGGGATGGAGGCCGGGCAACGTTCCACCGCTGCCGTCAATCGGATCCCCGCCGCCACCGCCGGCTTCCGTTTCACCACCCCGGACGGAGTTCTTCAGGGGAGGGTCGCCTTTCTGGACCACGGGGGGACCATTCTGAGATTCCTCGGCTTAGGCCCGGCCGAAGCCTGGCCGAAACGGCAGGCAGCGGTCCGGAACTCCTTGGAGAGCTTCAGAGTTCTTTCGGATCGGAGCATTCTCGACGTCCAACCGGCCCGCCTTCGGGTGACGACCCTACCCAGAGCCATGGATCTCATCTCCTTCCTGAATCGGGAGGGAGCCGCCGACCAGGCCGACGACGTTCGCCTCCTCAATCGGATTCAGGGGAATCCGACCCTTCCCGCCGGCCGGGTCCTGAAGATACCCGTGGGGGGTGTCTTCCCGGGGGCTGGCTGAGGGTCTCACCATCATGCTGAATCAGGACCGACTCACCGTCAAAGCCACCGACGCCATCCAGGGCGCAGCCCAGGAGAGCCGGCGGCGAGAACATCCGCAGATCGAGGGAGTGCACCTCCTCCAGGCCCTCTTGGACCAGGAGGAAGGTATCGTGGTGCCCATCCTTCAGAAGCTGGGGACGGCCCCGGGCCTCATCCGGGAGCGAACCCTGGAAGCTCTCGATGCTCGGGCTCGGGTCACGGGGGGCTCCGATCCCTCCCTTTCTCGTGACCTGAGGAAGGCCCTGGATGTGGCGGAGGAGGAAGCCAGGGCCCTGGGGGACGAGTACGTATCCACCGAACACCTCCTCTTGGGTCTTGCCGAGGAGAAGGGGGACGCCGGGCGGATACTCCAAACCGCGGGGGCCGGCCGTGAGGGTCTTCGTGAGGCACTGGAGGGAATACGGGGTTCCCATCGAGTGACGGATCAGACGCCTGAAGACACCTATCGGGCCCTGGCCCGGTACAGCCTGGACCTCACGGAGGCGGCCCGGCAGGGCAAGTTGGATCCGGTTATCGGTAGGGACGAGGAGATTCGAAGGGTCGTGAAGGTTCTGGCCAGGCGGACGAAGAACAACCCGGTCCTCATCGGGGAGCCAGGCGTAGGTAAAACCGCCATCGTCGAGGGATTGGCGCAACGGATCGTCGTCGGCGATGTCCCTACGACGCTGGCCGACAAAACGCTGGTCGGCCTGGACATTGCCTCCATGCTGGCCGGAGCCAAATACCGGGGTGAATTCGAGGAGAGGATGAAGGCGGTCTTGAAGGAGATCTCAGAAGGGGGAGGCCGATACATCGTCTTTCTCGACGAACTCCACACGGTTGTGGGTGCCGGGGCCGCCGAAGGAGCGGTAGACGCCGGGAACATGTTGAAGCCCATGCTGGCCCGGGGCGAGCTCCGGATGGTGGGGGCCACCACTCTGGATGAGTACCGGAAATACATCGAGAAGGACCCTGCCCTCGAGCGGCGCTTCCAGCCGGTGTTCGTGGCGCCGCCCTCGGTGGAAGACACGGTGGCCATCCTCCGAGGCCTCAAAGAGAGGTACGAAGTCCATCACGGGGTCCGAATCAAGGACGACGCCATCATCGCCGCCGCCCGTCTCTCCGATCGCTACATCGGAGGTCGTTTTCTTCCGGATAAAGCCATCGACCTCATCGACGAGGCTGGAAGCCGGCTTCGGATCGAGATCGACTCTCTTCCCCAGGAAATCGACGAGGTGGAGCGTCGGATCACTCAGTTGGAGATCGAGAAACAGGCTCTTTCTCAGGAAAAGGAAGCCGGAGCCCGGGAACGGCTGAGGAATATCGTGGGGGAGCTGGCCGGGCTGGGGGAAGAGAGCGCCGGCATGAAGGCTCGGTGGCAGAGTGAAAAGGAAGCCATCACTCGCATCCAGAAGCTGAAGGAGAAGATCGACGAGTTGAGGCTGGAGGCTGATCGGGCCACCCGCACCGGCGACCTGAACCTTGCGGCTGAGCTCCAATATGGGGAGATCCCCGGCACGGAGCAGGGGTTGGAAATCGCCGAAGCCCGCCTGGAAGAGTTACAGAGGGAAGGGAAGTTCCTGAAAGAGGAGGTCGACGCCGACGACATCGCTGCCGTGGTGGGGGAGTGGACGGGGATTCCGGTGAGTCGCCTCCTGGAGTCGGAACGGCAGCGTCTGGCTCACCTGGAAGAGCTCCTGGGGAAAAGGGTCATCGGCCAGAGGGAGGCTCTGGAAGCCGTCGCCAACGCTGTCCGGAGGGCGAGGACCGGCCTCCAGGATCCGAATCGGCCCGTAGGCTCTTTCATCTTCCTGGGCCCCACCGGGGTCGGTAAGACGGAGACGGCCCGGGCCCTGGCCGAGTTTCTTTTCGACGACGAGCGAGCCATGGTTCGCATCGATATGTCCGAGTACATGGAAAAGCATGCCGTGGCTCGTCTGATCGGGGCTCCTCCCGGGTACATCGGGTACGATGAAGGTGGCCAGCTCACTGAAGCGGTCCGGAGACGCCCTCATGCCGTCATCCTCTTCGACGAGATCGAAAAGGCCCATCCGGATGTCTTCAACATCCTTCTTCAGATCATGGACGAAGGGCGTCTCACCGATTCCCATGGCCGGACGGTGGACTTCCGGAATGCGGTGGTCATCATGACCTCCAACATGGGAAGCCAGTTCATTCTGGAACGGGGACAGTCCTCCGAGTGGGGAGAGGTGGAGAGCTTTGTTCGGGGTGAGCTGCATAACCACTTCCGCCCCGAGTTCCTGAACAGGGTGGACGACATCATCCTTTTCCGGCCTCTGGCCGAAGACGACCTCAGAGCCATCGTGGATCTCCAGTTGGAGCGGGTGATGGCTCTGGTCGAAGAGCTGGGTTTCACTCTGGAAGTATCGCCGGAGGCCAAGGACATCATCGCTCGAGAAGGCCACGATCCGGCCTTCGGAGCCCGGCCGTTGAAGCGGGCCATTCAACGGATGGTTCAAGACCCCCTGGCCCTTACCATGTTGGAGGTAGAGATTTCAGAGGGGACTCTGGTCAGGGTAGTTCCGGGGGAGGGGTCGGGGACCTTGAAGTTCCTGATGGAAAGCTCGGCGGAGAGCGCGGATGACGACGGTGTTTGAAACGTGGTTCGATGGGAACCCTAACCCGGCCTGCATATGAAACGCCTGCTCTTGGTAGCCTTCCTCCTCACGTTAGGGGGATGCACGACGACTCGGCTCATCTCTCCCGGCGAGATAGCCGCGGTGGCACCCATGCTCTCGGTCGAGCGTTTCCTTCAGGCAACCAACCAACGGGACCTCCACGCCATGGCGGGAATCTTCGGGACGGCCGACGGCCCGATCATCGAAACCGGTGGTCCCATCGGCTGCGCCTTCAAGAAGATAGGTTCCTGGATCAGGCTGGGTCATCGGTGCACCACGTTCCAGGAAGTGGAGCTTCGGATGGACGTCATCGCCCAGATCCTTCGGCATGAGGATTACACCATCGTTTCGGACAGTCGGGTTGCCGGAAGGGTGCATCCCACTACGCGAATCGGTGTGGATCTTCTCATCAAAGGCGTGGAAATCCGGGACGTACCCTTCCTGGTGGTTCAGACCGGTGAGGGGCGGTGGATGGTACAAGAAATCGACCTGGCCAAGGTCACGGGCTAGGAGCCTGTCCGGGTAGGGGACTCGGCCTGAACCAGCTCGATGAGGAACCCTCCGGTACTCCGGGGGTGAAGGAAGGCGACCTGGTGGCCACGGGATCCGAGGCGAGGAGTCTCATCGATGAGTTCCAACCCCTCCTCCTTCAAGCGGGAAAGGGCCTCAGGAAGATCAGGGACCCGGTAGGCGATGTGATGGAGGCCCTGGCCTCTACGCTGGAGGAAACGCCCCACCGGGGTGTCCTGGCCCAGAGGTTCGACGAGTTCGACGGACCCGACAAAGAGGACCCGGACCCCCTGTGCCGGCAACTCCTCCACCGGGGAACAGGGGTCTCCGGCCACGAGTTGGAAGAGAGGACAAGCCTCCTCGAGGGAGGTGACAGCCACGGCGACGTGGTCCAGAGGATAAGAGAACATGTCTATTTTGGTGCCTAGGTGAGAGCGATCGGGGCTCCCGAGGGCGCCTGAACCCGGCGGCATGGTATCCAGAGCCGCCAAGATGAACAAGGAGCAGGTTTGATGGCTGATAGTGAAATGGTATTCGAAGTGACCGACCAGAACTTCGGAGATGAGATTGAAAGCAGTACTGGACTCACCATTATCGACTTCTGGGCGGCCTGGTGTGGACCCTGTCAGATGGTGGCCCCCATCGTGGCGGATCTGGCCAAGGAGTACCAGGAACAGGGGCTCCGGGTGGGCAAGTTGGACGTGGACCAGAATCCTTCAACAGCCAGCAAGTTCGGGATCCGTTCCATCCCCAGCATCCTCTTCTTCAAGGACGGGAAGCATGTGGACACGGTGGTTGGTGCCGTGCCCAAACCCTTCCTGGAGGCGAAGGTCAACGAGCACATCTAAACGAGCACATCTGGAAGTTTGATCGGGACCGAGGGTGCGGCCTCCAGGCGTCCTGCCTGCGGGGCCGGACCCTCTTTTCCCCACAGGACCCCTGGCCACGGCACCCTCTTTCCCCCAGGACCCCTGGCCACGGCATCCTCTCATCCCCATCGTAGGTAGATGGCTACCCTTTTTCTCGTCAGCACTCCCATTGGGAACCTGGGAGACATCACTCGCCGTGCTGCCGACACCCTGGAGTCCGTCTCCCGGATCCTTGCGGAGGACACCCGCCGCACCCGGACGCTTCTGAATCACCTGGAGCTCAAGACTCCCCTTGTCTCTCTTCATTCCCACAATGAAGCGTCCCGGCGGAGGAAGGTCCTGGACTGGCTGTCCTCGGGAGATGATCTGGCCTTGGTGTCCGATGCAGGCACTCCTCTGGTCTCGGATCCGGGTCAGAGGATCGTGGAAGCGGTCATGGAGGCGGGGTTCACCGTGGTCCCCATCCCGGGGCCCTCGGCCGTGCTGGCCGCTTTGGTGGGCTCGGGCTTTCCCGGGGACCGCTTCTCATTCCTGGGTTTTGTTCCCCGGAAAGGGCCGGATAGGGCCGAAATACTGGACCGCATCTCCACATCCCCGGACACCGTGGTCCTCTTCGAGTCTCCGGAGCGGGTGACGGCCCTGCTGGACGCCTTGATCGAAAACTGTGGCCCGGGGCGCCCGGTGGCCGTGGCACGGGAGATCACCAAGGTCTATGAGGAGTTCGTCAGGGGAACGCTGGTTCAGGTGAGGGAGCATTTCGAGGCCCATGCGCCTCGGGGCGAGTTCGTGGTGGTGGTGTCGGGCAGGGTGGAACCGGAGGATACCGGGTCGGTGGATGAAGGGGCTGCCCGGGCCCTGGCCCAAGCACTCTTGAAAGAAGGCTTTTCCCCCAGCAGGGCCGCAAGAGAGGTGGCCCGGCGCTTGAAGCTCCCCAGAAACCTTACCTACGACATCGTCCAGAAGGTGTCCGAAGATCAATTGGACGGTCAATCCGAAGATCGATCGGACGATCAATCGGAAACCGGGTAATCCCTCCCATGTCTCGGAAAGCTCCCCCTTCTTCCCCTCAACCTCCCCTTCACCTTACGGAAGAGGCGTCCGCCACCGTCCGGGGTGAGATCCAGAGGGCCGGCGGCAGGGAGGTGACCTTCGTGTTGGAGGTGGGGGAAGATCGGGCACTCCACACTCCCAGGGCCGTGGCACGGGGGAATCGGGGAGCTGTTTTGGCCGCCTCACGAGACGCTCCCCAGGGAAGCGTCATGCTGCACAACCATCCCTCCGGCGACCTCGAACCATCGGCGGCCGATCTGGCGGTGGCGGCGACACTCTATGAGGTCGGGGTGGGGACGGCCATCGTCGATAACGAGGCTAGCCGCATCTACGTGGTGGTGGAGCCCCCGGCCCCCCGGGTGGTGGAGCCCCTGGATCTGGGGAAGCTGGAGGCCTTCCTGATTCCCGGTGGTCCCTTTTCCGGGTCTCACCCGGCGTTTGAGGATCGGCCGGGGCAGCGGGAAATGGTTCGGCTGATAGGTCGCAGGTACAACGAAGGGGGGGTCACCTTGGTGGAGGCGGGGACGGGAACGGGGAAGTCCATCGCCTACCTCCTTCCAGCGGTGTCGTGGGCCCTCCAGAATGGAGAACGGACCGTCATCTCCACCAACACCATCAACCTCCAGGAACAGTTGGTGGGGAAGGACCTCCCCCTCTTGCAGAAGACTCTGGGGGAAGATCTCCGGTGGTCTCTGGTGAAGGGGCGAGGAAACTACGTTTCCATCCGTCGAGCCCATCTAGCGGCTGCTACCGGCCCGACTCTCTTCGATACGGATCGGAGTGGAGAGCTTCAGGGCATCCTCGAGTGGATCCAGAGTACGGAAGATGGCTCTCTCTCGGACCTCTCCGCTCCGCCCTCGGAGGAAGTCTGGGAGGAGGTCCAGAGCGACTCCGACATCTGCCT
>JAUXEE010000281.1 GCA_030618065.1 Gemmatimonadota bacterium | reverse complement strand
GGGGTGGAGGGCTTCCCCTCTGGAGGTCATCTCCACGCACTGAATCGCCTTCAGCGCCGCCCCGGTGGCGTCCTCTCTGCTCCCGCGGCCATCGGTGGGTTCACGGGCCGCCCCGGTGGGGTAGATGCCGGTCCGACGGCTCTCGTAAGGGAAGCAGATGAAATGGGAATCGGGGAACCCGTATTCCAGTGCGGGGAGGTCGGGATCCTGACGATAGCCAAGGTTCAGGATCTCGGTCCCTTCATGGTGCCCCAGTTCTTCGATGGTCTTGGCGGCCCCTTCCCTCTTTGCCTCCGAATCCCCATCCAGCACCGCGACCTTGGCGTCCGCCAGCAGGCGAATGGCCTCCCCGTCGGCCGCGTTGGGGATCATCCCGGCAGCCAGGACCACCAGATCCACGACCACCTCGATCTCTTCTCCCAGCATCGTATCCTTGGCCCTGATGGTAAGCCCCCCACTTCCATTCTGGGCGACTTCGGTAACCTCTCCCCTGGTGAGGAAGATTCCGGGATCGTCCTGGGCCTTTCGGTAAAAGTCCTCGTACAGCCCTGGAGTCCGCATGAACTCATAGAAGATGAAGGCCTTCGCATCCTCATCGGCCTCCCGGAGGTACATGGCCTGCTTGAGGGAGGCCATACAACAGATGGAGGAGCAATAGGAATGAGGCTCCTTTGCGGTGCACCCACCGCATTGGAGGAAAGCGATGCTCTGGGCCACTTTCCCATCGGAGGGGCGCGTGATCTTGCCCGTGTCCTTGACCATGGCTTCCAGGTCGACGTTCAGGATGACGTCATCGAGGTCCCCGTAGGGTAGATCCTTCCGAGGGTCGTTCGGTCTCCACCCAGTGGCCTGAATGATGGAGCCCACCCGGAACTGATCGAGGACCTCCCCCACGGGTTTTCCGTTCCCCGTGGATGACAGGGTCACGTCGAAGAGGCCCGGGGCGCCCAGAATCTCACTGGTGTGGGCCGACTTGTAGACCTGGATCCTGTCGCTCCCCTCCACCTCCTGGATGAGCTCGTCGATTCCGGTATCCTCCAGCTCCAGGAAGGGAGCTTTGGTGGGAAAGGACTTATGCTGCTTGGCCAACCAGCCCCCGAGCTCATCGGTGCTCTCCACCAGTTTCACCTCATACCCGGCCGCCGCCGCTTCCCGGGCTGCGGTCATGCCCGCGATTCCACCTCCCACCACCAGGATGCCCTTGTCGATCTCCTGGTCTGGCTCGAAGGGTTCCAGCGCCTCCATCCCTTTCACCTTGGCGATGTACATACGGAGATAGTCCTCCGCCGCCATCTGGGTGTCTTCGTCGTTGGGAGGAAGGGGCCAAACCACCTGTTCCCTCATCCCCACGGGCTCCACGATGACACCGTCGGGGAAAGCGTTGTCCGCAAACCGGCGGGGGGAGATTCCGGCAATGACGACCTTGGTCAACCCCTCGGTTCGGATGTCTTGGTTGATGGCTTCGAGGCCCGGACCCTCACAGGAGTCCACGGTCTTGCAGAAGGGAACGCTGAACTCATCCGTGGCCACCGTGCTGAGCGCATCGATATCCAGAGCTTCAGCTATTCCATATCCCGAGCAAATGAATACGCCGATCTTGTCTTCCATGGGAGTCATCCTCTCCTCACGCACTGGATCGCTTTGAGGGCTGCCGCGGTGGATTCCTTGGTCGCCCTGGAAACATCACAGGGAGACTTGGCGCAACCTGCGGCATAGACACCTTCCACGTCTGTGGCTCCATCCAGAAAACCGTACTCGTCGTATTCCAAGTTGATGGGAATGGGAGAGTCGGCGGTATTCGGCACGATCCCGGTGGCCAACACCACCATGTCGAAGCGGGGAGAGGGTTTCTCCCCAGCGATGGTATCCTCCACCTCCAGGATCAACTCCTGGCTGTCCGGGTCCTCATTGATCTCAGCCACCTTACCCTTCACGAAGGTGACCTTCTCGTCATCCAGGAGGTCGAAGTAGAACTTCTCCAACCGCCCCAAGGTACGGATGTCGATGTAGAAGATGGTGATCTTCGCATCTTCGTTGCTCTCCCTTATGTAGCGGGCCTGCTTGAGGGAGGCCATACAGCAAACCGCGGAGCAGTAGGGAAGGTGGTTCTCGTCTCTGGATCCCGCGCACTGAACGAAGGCCACATTGGTGGGGGAGGTGCCGTCCGACGGCCGAAGAATCTTCCCTCCCGTGGGTCCACCCGGGGCCGCGAACCGCTCCATCATGAGATTGGTCACGACGTTGGGGCAGCGACCGTAGCCCAGGTTGTCGAGATTGGCCGCATCGTAGGGTCTCCAACCCGTGGCTACGATGACGGCTCCGACATCCATGGCGAACTCCTCTTCTCCCATGTCCAGGTCGATAGCTCCCGGAGGACATACCTCCGTGAGGGTGGCAGCATCGGCCTCGGACAGGGCCTCCCGGTCCAGGACGTGGAGGGGGGGATAGGCAGCGCCGTGGGGGTAGTAGAGTGCCTTGGTCGTATCGAGGTCCATATTGAAATCATTGGGACGCTCGGAGGTCAACTGCTCCGTAACGGAGTCGTCCAGGGAAACGTTCCCGGTGACATACCGAGGCTTTTTCCTGATGCGGGCCCGGAAGTCCCCTGCCTTGCCCGTGATCTCTTCCACCGTAGCCAGGGTGTGCACCGTGATCCTCGGATTCCTTCGAATGCGGCGGACATTGATCTCGAAGCCGCACGCCGGAGGACACATCTTGGGGAAGTACTTGTGGGAGCGAATGACGCGCCCACCCAGGAACGCTTCCTTCTCGACCAGAACCACGGGATAGCCCACCTCCGCCGCCTCCACGGCCGCGGTCATCCCCGCGATTCCTCCTCCTATGACAAGAATGGGCTTCGGGTCAGGATTCATGGCGCACTCCGGCGAAAAAGGCTGGGACACCTTGGGCGGGTCGCAGACCTACATAGGCTAGTCATACGAGCACGGGGCTGTTGGAAGTGATCTGAGATTCCTTAACGCCATTATGTGATGGATTTCTCGCAGTGTCAAACCAGTACGTGATGAAATTCTCACACCGTCGCAATGTGCGGGTTTGCATTGGAAGAACCACCCGCGGTACACTACGTTTTGGGCGATCGGCGAGGAATCGAGCACCATGAGCACACCCGAAGCGGGGAAAAGAGCGAAATCGAGACCGACCCTTCGAGGCGCGATTGGAGGCGTGCGCCTCGCGTGGAAGGTGAACGGCCTCTTCCTCCTTATTCTCGCCGCCGCCCTGGGAATCTCCGGATATATCGCCAATCTGAACATGGAACGAGCCGCTATCTCCTCGGCCCGAGAGACATCCATCGTCACCTCCGAGAGAATCCTCACCAGTCTTCGGGGGATCATGATGGGACATGAGGCCAATCAGTTGGTTAGCGTTGTGAACCGGATGGCATTGGAGAACCCGGCTTATGGCGACATCCGTCTCATAGCTCATGAAGGCAGGGCCGTGGCCACCCAGATGGAAACGGGACCAGACTCGGTGGACGCCCAGTCCTGGCCCTGCACAGTGTGCCATACCCTCCCCGGGGTTGAACCCGAACTCACCGCCGATACATGCTGTGACGTTCTGGAATTCGAGAACGGCGAAAGAGCCCTCTCCGTGGTCACCCCGATTTTCGGGGAGGAGGGGTGCAGCAATGCAACCTGCCACACGGAGTTATCCGCGAACCCGGTCTTCGGAATTCTTCAAGCCGACTTTTCCCTCGCCCCCGTCGATGCC
>JAUXEE010000247.1 GCA_030618065.1 Gemmatimonadota bacterium | reverse complement strand
TATTGTCAAATCTGTGATCCCGGAGGTACCCAGGAGACGGCGTTGGCCCAAGAAGAAGTGGACCTCGATACTCCACCCCAGGCTCTGAGCCGATCTCAGGCCGAAGCCCAAGCTCAGACTCTCCGGCGGACGATCCAAAGGCACAACTACCTTTACTATGTGGAGGCTCGGCCTGAGATCTCAGACGGCGAATTCGACCTCCTTTTTCGTCGTTTGGCTGATCTGGAGGAGGCTTTTCCCGGCCTGGTTACCCCTGACTCCCCCACGCGACGGGTCGGGGCCGAGCCCAGGGGCGATCTCCCGGATATCCGTCACACGGCTCCCATGCTCTCCCTGGATTCCACCAAGGACGAAGAGGAGCTGGTCCGCTTCCATGAACGAGTCCGAAAGGCTGTGGGAGGGCCCGTCCAGTATCTGGTGGAGCCCAAACTCGATGGGGCTTCCGTGGAGTTGGTCTATGAAGGTGGGGTCCTGACTCGAGCCGTGACCCGGGGAAATGGCCGGGAAGGTGAGGCGGTGACGGAAAACGTCCGGACCATTCCTTCCGTTCCCCTCCGCCTCCGGGACGAAGTCCGGCCCGTTCCCTCCTTTCTGGCGGTCCGGGGAGAGGTCCTCATGTACCTCTCTGCCTTCAGAGGCTTGAACCAGAGGTTGATGGAGGAAGGCTCCGATCCTTTTGCCAACCCCCGGAACGCTTCGGCGGGGGCACTTCGGCAGCTCGACTCCCGGATCACGGCTCAGCGACCCCTGGACCTTCTGGCTTTCGACATTCTCTCCGTGTCCGGCGCCGGGTTCCGGGAGGACCGGGAGGTCGTCGAGGCTCTCAGGGATTGGGGCCTCAAGGTCCCCGAGCGAGTGGCCCTTCTGGAGGATGTGGAGGGGATCCTACAGTACCATCGAGGCTTCTTCCAGGACCGGGACGATCTGGACTATGAAATCGATGGAATCGTCATCAAGCTGAACGATCTGTCTGCCCGGGCCGAGATGGGGACTACATCCCGCCACCCCCGGTGGGCTCTGGCTTTCAAGTTCGAACCCCGGAAGGAAGTGACCCGGATCGAGGGCATCGCCCTGTCCGTGGGTCGGACCGGCGTCGTCACCCCCGTCGCCCTCCTTCTCCCCGTCGAGGTCGGCGGCGTAACGGTCTCCAGGGCCTCCCTCCACAACCGTGAGGAGTTGGAGCGGAAAGACGTCCGGGAGGGGGACCTGGTCCGGATCCAAAGGGCCGGCGACGTGATCCCCCAGGTGCTGGGACGGGTCGAGGAGGAGGGCCGGGCCAGGGGGCCGGCGTTCCAGATGCCGGAGGAGTGTCCGGCCTGCGGGATGAAGGTGGTGATGCGGGGCCCCTTCACCGTGTGTCCCAATCGGTTCGGGTGCCCTGCCCAGCTCAAGGGCCGGATCATGCATTTTGGGTCTCGGGGAGCTTTGGATATCGAGGGGCTGGGGGAGGAGACAGCCACCCTCTTCGTGGAAGAGGGTCTGGTGAGAGAGCTGGCGGACCTTTTCGACCTTGAAGCGGAGGAGTTGATGAAGCTTCCGGGGTTCGCCGAAAAGTCCGCACGGAATCTTGTCGAGGCCATCGAGGGTCGAAAGAAGGTGGAACTCCGGAGGTTCCTCTTCGGATTGGGGATAACGGAAGTCGGTGAGGCCGTGGCCCGCGATTTGGCCCTGCACTTCGGCAGTCTCGGAGCCATCCGGGAGGCGGACCGGGAGACGTTGGAAAGCGTGGATGGGATCGGGCCCAGGATGTCCGAGCTGATCCACGGGTTCCTGCATGAGGAGGAGAATGCCCGGGCCATCGACGCGGTGCTGGGGAAGGGGATGGAGCTCATTCCCCCCACTGGAGGGTCGGGGACTTCTCTGGGTGGTAAGAAGTTCGTGTTCACCGGAAGTATGGAAACCCTCACCCGCCCGGAGGCCAAGAAGCTGGTGGAGGGGGCCGGGGGACGTGCCGTATCCTCCGTCAGCTCCGAGACAGACTTCGTGGTGGCGGGGGAGAAGGCCGGCTCAAAGCTGACGCGGGCTCAGGAGCTTGGGGTGGAGATTCTGACGGAGGAGGGCTTCCTGAAGCTCCTGGCCGACATGGGTGTTGAACTATCCGGCGTTGAACTTTCCGGTGTTGAACCTTCCGGCGCTGAACTATCCGGCGTTGAGGCTCCCGGTAAGGAAGGGGTCGAGGGCTGAGGATGGAGAAAAAGGAGAGAGCTGACGCCAGGAGGGTATCTCTGTGCTCCTGATGATCCTCCTCCTTCTCGGAGGATTCGGGGCTCTCTATTTCGGTGCGGACTGGATGGTCCGAGGGGCTGTCCGAATGGAGGGGAGCCTGGGGCTGAGCCCCATCGTCATCGGGCTCACCGTGGTGTCCCTGGGGACCTCGGCCCCGGAGTTGATCGTGGCGATCCTGGCCACCCTCCGGGGGAATGCCGACATCGCCGTGGGGAACGTCCTGGGGTCGAACCTGGCTAACATCGGCCTCATCCTGGGAGCTACCGCCCTGATTCAGCCTCTCCTGGTGTCGGAGAGGGTCGTGAGGCGGGAGATCCCCATCATGATCCTCCTCACGCTCCTCCTTTTCGCCCTCATCATCGACGTCGAGATCGGTCGTCTGGACGGAGCCGTTCTCGTCGTCCTCTTAGGGCTCTTCCTCACCTACGTCTTCTACCGGGGACGGAAGGCTCACGCTCCCCTCCCCTCCGAATACGTTCAATTGGCCGAGGAGGTGAAGACCGGAAAGGGGAAGGCGGTTCTCATCGACGTGAGCCTGTTGTTGGCCGGTACCCTGGGCCTTCTCCTGGGGGGTAGAGCCATCGTGGAATCGTCCATCTACCTTTCGAGAAGTCTGGGTATAAGCGAGCTCAACATGGGGCTCACCGTCGTGGCCATTGGGACGTCCCTTCCCGAGCTGGCGACCTCGGTCATGGCGGCTGCCCGGAAGCAGACCGACATCGCCGTGGGAAACGTCATCGGCTCGAATATCTTCAACATTGCGGGTGTGTTGGGCGTGACCGGCATCGTCAGGCCCCTCGCCGTGGATCCAGGGGTCCTTTGGGTCGAGCTTCCGGCGGTGGTGATGCTCTCCTTGCTGGTCCTTTTGGTCTCCCTCTCCCCCATGAGCAAGGGGGAATTCCGCATTCGGAGATGGGAGGGGGGGCTTCTCCTGGGCACCTACGTCGCGCTGGGTTTTTGGATCCTATGAGGGTCTGAGCATCCGCCGTTTCCCCTAGACTCTCTCCAAAGCCTGAGCCACGTCGGCGATGAGGTCGCCGGGGTCCTCCAATCCCACGGAGATTCGGACCATGGCCGGCGTGATGCCGACCTTCACCTGGTCTTCGGCCGGAATGTCAGAGTGGGTCATGGCCCCCGGGTGCTCCGCCAGGGATTCGGTGCCTCCCAGGCTCACGGCGAGCTTGATGAGCTTCAGGCCGTTGAGGAATCGGAAGGCTTCCGGCTCACCTCCATGGACCTCGAAGGCGATCATGGAGCCGGCTCCGGTGCAGTGCCGCTGGAAGATGTCGAACCCCTCGTCGCCTTCCTTCAAGAGGCCCAGATAGCTCACTCTAGCCACCTTCGGGTGGTCCGTGAGGAAGTCCGCCAACTTCTTGGCGTTCTTCATCTCCTGGATCATGCGCACCTTCAGCGTCTCCAAGCTCCGCATAAGGAGAAACCCTGTGAAGGGCCCGGCGATATTCCCGAAAAACGTCCTCATTCCCTTCACCTTGTCCACATCGTCCTTGCGCCCGAGAACGGCCCCGGCGATGAGGTCGGAATGGCCACCCACGTATTTGGTGAGGGAGTAGATAACCAGATCCGCGCCCTGTTTGATGGGATTTTGGAAGACGGGGCCGAGAAAGGTGTTGTCGACGGCCAGGAGCGCCCTCCGATCCTCGGTGCTGAATTCCCGGGCAACGCGGGCGCAGGCCTCGATGTCCACCAGGTCGTTGGTGGGATTGGATGGCGTCTCCACGAAGATCATGCGGAGCCGCTCCTTGTTGTTCCCCTCTTCCAGAATCCTCCTGAGCTCGGCCTCCCCCTTCGAGGAACGGAAGCACTCTACCTGGATGTCGAATTGGGGCAGGATCTCGTGGAAGAGGTATTCGGTTCCCCCGTAGGAGGGCTCGCTGAACACCATCAGATCCCCTGGCCGGAGGAAGGTGAGGGCCGCGGT
>JAUXEE010000290.1 GCA_030618065.1 Gemmatimonadota bacterium | reverse complement strand
TTCTTCGTCGAGGAGTTGCTGGGGGTGGCCCCCCCCGACTGGAATCGATCGGGGGGGGAAGGTTAGGGATGCAGAGCTTCCTCATTTCGTTGCGGTATTCCAGGGGCGTGCGGCCATCATCTCACGGATCACGGAAATGGACTTCTCGATGTCATTCCGGGTGATGCCCCGATAGGTCACGAACCTGACGATACTTCCCATTCCCGGGAGCCCGCGGACGCCGAGGGGGTCCAGGTGAGAGGCGAAGGTCGCGGCATCGATGCCCAGGGGGCTTACGTCCAGGTTGATGATGTTGGACTGGACCGTATCCAGATCCACACTCAGGCCGTCCATGCCTGCGACGGGCTCGGCGAACAACCGAGCATTGGAATGATCCTCGGCGAGGCGGGGGATCAGGGTCTTGAGGGCGACGATGCCCGGGGCAGCGATCACCCCGGCCTGGCGGAGGGTTCCACCCATGGCCCGGCGGATCAATCGGGCCCGGTCAATGAACTTCTTTGGACCGGCGAGGATGGAGCCGATCGGTGCGGAGAGCCCCTTCGAAAGGCAGAAGGAAAGGGTGTCGGCATGCCGTGCCAACGTCCCGGCGTCGGTTCCCAGGGCCACCGCAGCGTTGAAGATCCGGGCGCCGTCGAGATGAACGGCCAAGCCTCTCTCTCGGGCAATGGCGCATGCTTCCTCCGTGTGCTCTGGGGAGATGACGGTGCCTCCTGCGGCATTGTGAGTGTTCTCCAGGCACAATAGTCCGGGGGTGGGGAACAAGACGCCGACCCTCCGGGAAGCGGACCGGAGCTCATCCAGGTCCATGGCACCCTGGTGTCCCGGCACGGGGAGAACCAGGAGTCCACAGGCAGCCGCGATTCCACCGATCTCAGCTCCGTAGAGGTGGGCGCTTTGCTCCACAATGGCGGTGGCCCCGGGCTCCACGTGGGTTCGCATGGCGACCAGGTTCGACATGGTTCCGCTTGGGTTGAAGAGCCCTGCCTCCTTTCCCACCATTTCGGCTCCCAGGGCTTCCAACTCCAAGACAGTCGGATCGCCATCCCGGGAGTCGTCCCCCAAGGCCGCCGTCAGCGTGCTCTGGAGCATCTCCTCCGTGGGCAGGGAGAGTGTATCGCTTCGAAGATCAATCACGCTGTCGGTCATCAGTTGGTCTCCAACTGTTTCAAATCCAAAGAGGTCGTCCCGTTCCGTCCCGGAAAACAGGATGGTCACCGGGCGCGGGCTCCGCAAGGCGGGTTCGCTGTGGCTCGCTGGTCCGGGTTCGCCGTGGCCCCCGGCCTCTCCTGATGCCCGCCTGATTCGACTCTCCGAAGCTGAGGAGGATCTGATCCTCCCCTGAACCCTCCTTCTTAGCGTGGACTCGAGATCGGGGGACACGCCGTTCCCCATGATCTGATCTGGTTTGCCCACAAGGATGCCCGCTCAAGGAACAGGGAGCTGAGAATAAGGAGGAAGGGAGCGACCCATGACACAGAAGACTTCATTCGTCGGAGGCATAGTCTCGTTCACCGCTGTGATCATCCTTTCCTGTCTCAGCCATGACATGGTTGAGGGCGGGGGCTTCTTCCAGCGGATGTTGGCCCCTGTTCCCGAGGAGTCCATGGAGGGCTTGGAGGATCCGGATACACTTGACCCTCAGCCTGTCGCTCCCCCTCTTTCGCCATCTTGATGAGCATTTGCCACGCGAACCCGCACGTTGGAGGATCTGCATGCGCTCTTTCTCGATGATCGTATTCGCCTGGGCCTTGGCCTTTGGCGGTTCAACGAATCCCGCTTCCGCCCAGGTGGAGTCCCGCCGGGCCGACGAGGCGGGATTCCTGGGCGGTGAGGGATCAGCCAACTACCGCCTGGCCGCCCGGTTTGCTCCGTACAATATCCAGGACATGATCCATTCCACCACGGTGGCCCCTCGGTGGATCGAGGGTACCGAGAAGTTCTGGTATCAATGGGAGACCTCGGACGGCTCCTTCTACTACGTCGTGGATCCGCCGCGGGGCACAAGGTCCGAGATATTCGATCGAGACAGGATCGCGGCTGAGCTCACCCGCATCACCAAAGACCCATGGGATGCTCAGCACCTCCCAATCCAACGCATCCGCTTCATCTCCGACAACCTCCTTCACTTCGACGTGACCTCCTCCCAGGACGAGGAGGAGGAAGAAGAGGAGGTGGAGACCGAAGAAAAGAAGGAGGAAGAGGACCAGAAGCGGAAAGACACCAAGAAGAAGATCTTCCACTTCGAGTTCAACATTGCCACCCAGACCCTGCGGGAGCTGGAGGATTTCGAGGAGCCGGACAATCATCCCTCCTGGGCCGGCGTCTCCCCTGACGGCCAGACGGTGGTCTTCGCCCGGAACCACGACCTCCACATGATGACCGGTGCGGAATACGAGAAGATTCTGGACGCTCGCCGTGGGAAGAGCGGAGCCGAGGCCGACTCGGCGGACTGGAAGGTGGAGACGGAGGAGATCCAACTCACCACCGACGGCGAGCTCTACTATTCCTGGGCCGCCGGTGGTGGCCGAGGGGCCCTGGACAAGGACAAGGAAGAGCAATTCGCACGGCGTAACCCCGCCGGCGTCTCATGGGCCAAGAACTCGAGGCGTTTCGCCACGATCCGATCCGATTCCCGGGAAGTGGGAATGCTCTGGGTCATCCACAACACGGGGCATAAGCGGCCGGAATTGGAGAGCTACAAGTACGATATGCCTGGGGATACGGCCGTGACCCAGAGCGAGGCCTGGGTCTACGACCTGGAGGGAAGGGAGGCAACGAAGATCGACGACGATCCTTGGAAGGATCAGTCCATGTCGGTAAGCGCGGACTTCCAATTCATCTATCCCGACTCGGAGGAGCCTCGACGATCTCTTTGGATGTCCGATGCCCCCGACGAGCTGTACTTCACCCGGAGTAGCCGGGATCGACATCGGTTGGACCTTCTCAGGGCCGACCTGACCACCGGTGATGTGAAAGTCCTCATCGAGGAGCGGCTGAACACCTACCTGGAGGAGATGCAGCGGCCCATGCATCGGCTGCTTCCCAACGGCGACATCCTCTGGTGGTCCGAGGAAGATGGCCGCGGACACCTCTACGTCTATGACAACGAGGGGGAGCTGAAGGCGCGCCTCACCGAGGGGCCGTGGACGGTGACGCAGATCGTCCACGTCGACGAGAACGCCGGTGTGGTCTTCTTCGCCGCTGCCGGAAAAGAGGAGGGCCTCGATCCCTACTACAACATCCTTTACCGGGTGGGCCTCGACGGTTCGGGCCTGCGCCGGCTGGGTGAGGGAGACTTCGACAACCGAGCCACCATGGGTGAGTCGGGCCGCTTCGTGGTTCACGCTTTCTCGAGGGTGAACACGGTACCCAAGTCCGTGCTTCGAAACGTTCAGGGACAGGTGGTCATGGAGCTGGAAGAGGCTGACTTCTCCATGCTCTTCGAAGCCGGCTGGCAGATGCCCGAGCCTTACACCGTGAA
>JAUXEE010000298.1 GCA_030618065.1 Gemmatimonadota bacterium | reverse complement strand
TTTTGCCCTCGTTCCACGAGGATCATGGACGTGTGGGCATAAACGGTTTGGTAGCCATCCCCATGATCGAGGACGACGAAAAAGCCGTACATCGGATCCTCACCCACTCGGAGCACCCGGCCCGCTCCTGCAGCGCGTACGTAGGAATCCGTAGGGATGGCAATGTCCAGGCCAGGATGGTCTCCCGCATCTCCAGCAATCAGGGGTTGGGTAATGTACCCCGCCTCAGTCAGAGGCCAACTCGTAGGAAGATGCTCCCCAGCCTCCAGCTGTTGGTTCGCCCCACGACTTCCCGGAAGGCCGGAAGGGGGGAGCCAAAGGTAGGGAGAGATAGGTGTCTCACTGGGCCCGAACAAAGTCCGAAGGTGTTCGTATTCGGCTTCCACCCGGGTCAACTCCTCGGCCAAGGAGAGGATCTGGACCCGCTCCTCCTGGAGGGAGTCCACCACAGCCTGGAGTTGCCAACTCCGGGCGGTACGGAAGGCGAGATACCACCAACTGGTGGCCATCACCCCACCCACCACCAAAGCGAGGACCAGAGAGATCACAGCTACCCGCAGGCCCCGTGGAGACAGGCGGAATGACCGGCTCTCCTCGCTCTCGTCGGGGAGAAGAACGATGGTCAACCCTCCGGACCGACGCTTCATATGGGCTACTCCACCACTTCCGAGGCTTCCCTGCCCGTCATGAGGGCGAAGATTCTCTCGAAATCCTCGGTCCCCAGGAAGGGAACTTCGATGACACCCTTCCCCTTCCTTGCCCTTCTGAGAACCACCCGGGTCCCCAGTACTCTTCGGAGCTCTTCCTGCAGGGCCTCCAGAATCGGGTCCTTGGGGGTCCCTCCTCCAGCGTGCCCCCTCCTTCCTTTGGCCCTCTTGGACTTCACTTCCTCTTCGACCCTCCGTACCGACCACCCCTCCTCCACCGCTTTCCTGGCGATGTCCCCGGCACGAATTGGATCTTCCAGAGAAAGCAGGGGGCGAACATGTCCAGCAGAGAGGGCCCCGCTGCCAAGGAGCCTCCGCACGGAGGGGGGGAGTTGTAAAAGGCGGAGTGTGTTCGCCACAGTAGAGCGGTCTTTCCCGACGGCCTGGGCAATCTCCCCCTGGGTCAGCCCGAAGGATTCGGAGAGTACCCGAAAGCCTTCCGCCTCCTCCAGGGGGCCCAGCGCTTCTCGCTGCAGGTTTTCCACCAACGCCAGCACCAGGAGGGTTTGATCATCCACCTCCTTCACCCAGGCAGGAACCTCAGACCACCCGAGTTGAGCCACGGCCCGAAGGCGCCGCTCCCCCGCCACCAACTCCCATTCCTCTTGGCCCCCAGGGCCGGGACGAACCAGGAGCGGTTGAAGTAACCCATTCTCCCGTATGGAGTTAGACAACTCGTCCAGTTCTTCGGGAGCGAAATCCTTCCGGGGCTGAAATGGGTTGGGACGGATCCGGTTCACCGGCAACATCTTCACCTCCGCCGACTCCGGAACGCCCGGCTCCTCCATGAAATCCCCGAGGAGGGCTTCGAGGCCTCGCCCCAGACGGTCTTTCTTCCCGCGGTTCATTCCTCTGCCTCCGCCCTTTCCCCATCGGTTCGCACCGGCCCGGAGACATGCCCCTCATCTCGGAGCATCTCCTTTGCTAGAGCCAGATAACTCTGAGCCCCCTTGGACAGAACGTCGTAGTGAATAATGGGTTCTCCGAAGCTGGGTGCTTCCGCCAAGCGGACATTCCGGGGGATTGCCGTCCGGAATACTTTGGACCCGAAGTATTCCCGGGCCTCCGCAGCCACCTGGTTTGAGAGGTTCAGGCGCTGATCGAACATGGTCAGGAGAACGCCCTCGATCTTCAGATCTTGATTGAGGGCCCTCTGGACCAACCGAATCGTGTTCAACAATTGGCTCAGCCCCTCCAAGGCATAAAACTCACACTGGATCGGGATGAGAACCGAGTCTGCCGCGGTCAGAGTGTTCAGGGTCAAGAGCCCCAGGGAGGGGGGACAATCGATCAACACGAACTCGTAGGAGTCCCTGACCGTCTCCAGAGCCCGTCGTAACACGGTTTCTCTAGAGAGCATACCTACCATCTCGATCTCAGCACCCACCAGGTCCCTGGTGGAAGGCACCAGATCCAACAGAGGAAAATGAACCCTCTTATGAATGGACTCGTCCAGCGCCTTCGCCCCTACAAGGACATCATAGATGTTCGGTCTGTCGGACTTCCGCTCCAACCCCAACCCACTCGAGGCATTGGCTTGAGGGTCGATATCAATGATCAGCGTCCGGCGCTCCGCCACCGCCAGAGAGGCGCCGAGATTGATGGCGGTGGTGGTCTTCCCGACCCCGCCCTTCTGATTCGCGATAGCAATTACGCGGGACATGTCCGAACAGAGGTTGATTTAGCACCAAACAGAGAGGAAGGAGCCAAAGATAAGCCCAGGTTCAAATGAGGGAAACCCGAAATTCCTTGGATGGCCTCCTCCGGGAGTCTTTCCAGGGTGTTTCACGTGAAACACCCCGGGCCGGGCCTCCTGGAAACAAGAAGAGGAAGAGCAGTCATCCCCACCCTCACCTCGAGGATCCAAGCGCCCTGAGGCTCGCCCGCAGCTCCGCAAAGGTGGAAAGAACCGTAACACCCTCGGATCTGGCCACTCGCTCCTCTTCGACGCCCAGTCGCCCCCCCACCAGGAGGTAAACATTCCCCGGCAGCCTCCTCCGAAGCTTCATGATCTCTCCGGGCAGAGCTTGGGCCGCCAGAGGCTCCGCACAAAAAAGGGTGACGACCTCAGCCTCCAACCGCAGCGCCGTTGCCGCGATCTCCTCGGCGGGAAGCCCGGGGCCCAGGAAAAGGCCCTTCCAGCCTTCCATGGCCCCGGAGACGACGGAAAGAAGGGCGCCCAACTCATCTCCTTCGCCGGCCACCGTGGCCGCCACCAACATCGGAGCTCCGTCTCCAACGTCGACCGTCCTCACCACCCACTCGAGGAAGCCACGAATCACCACAATGGCCAGATGCTCCCGGGCCGGGCGGACCCGGCCCGATGGCCCGCCGGTCCCGATCCTGGAAAGGAGGGGCACCACGATATCATCGATGACCGTCAGAATTGGAAGAGCCAAGGCCCCCCGAGCCAGAATCCGCTCCAGCCCTTCCGGATCCATCTCGTCCACTGCTCTTTGGGCCGTCTCCAGAACCTCGATACAGGCGGGACCGACCAGCGACTCTGGAATCCCAATGCTGCGTCGCTCTACTCCGTCCTCTCGAACCAATCCCCGAAGCTCCTGCGTGGGCATGGAAGCCACCTGGCTGATGCTTCGCCCTTCCTTGACGGCCCGGACCAGAAGGGAAAGCCTCGAGACCTCAT
>JAUXEE010000184.1 GCA_030618065.1 Gemmatimonadota bacterium | reverse complement strand
TAAAAGGCATCAAATCCCGACAAGAAACCGGATAAATCACTGTTGGACGCACGATCTGCCGTACTTTCCGTCCAAACATGCCGGAATCTGCCGGGGTTTATCGACACAATAACCGGCCCAATCGACACATGAAGTGACCCAAGAGCGACGATGCGCAATCGAGTCCAAGAATGGGAAGGCAATGAAGCTTCCAGCCGGAATGCACCTGGGCGCTACCTCAGGCGTACTACGATCACCCGTGCCTGGGGCGGAGCGAACACGGTGACCTCGGCCCCGAGACCGGTTCCATTCGAAATGAGATCGTGGATCCGCAGGCCCGATTCCCCGATCTGACCGGAATAGGTGGCGGTCTTCAGGCTGACACTCCCGAGCGCTCCCTCTGACCCACCAACGGGGCCGGTCACTGGCCATGGGTACCCACCGAAAGGCCTCGTCGAAGCACTGTAAACCGATGTGGAGGACATGGCCGATGGAAAATCAAAGCTCGTGAAGGCACGCATTGGCGCCGGAGCCCCCGTGCCGTTCAGAATCACGGCCAGGGCGAATTCCTCCATCAATTCACTAAAGGTTTTGCCCACCAACTCGGGATAGGCATCGGGGCCTGAAGCGGTAAGGGAATCGTTCTGCCGCCGAAAGAGGGTGGTGTCGGAGAACGCAGTGGCAGCCCCACCGTAGGCGTCTCCAAGCCAACGGTGGAAATGCCATGAGGCTCCGTAAATGGTATGCCTCTCTTGGATGCCCTCAGGCGACGAAAACGAGGCACCGTACGGGTTCACCGTTACCGAGTTCGGCTGGGAAGCCATGAACCGGAGGCTACGACTCAGCCTCAGGCGGGTGTTGTAGCCCTCGATGGTATTCCCGAAGGTGTCGAGATCGGCCATGGTGAGCATGGCGCCCACCCCCGGGCCACCCGTCTCGGCAATGGCGAGTCGAGAGGCACGGTCCGTGGCGATTTCCGCTGTGCCCTCCTCCACCCAGGAAGGGTGGAAGCTCCCGGCAACCAGCCGCTGATAGAGGGAGCTGATGTGTTTGATCTCGTGCACCAGCGTCCCGACAAACTGAAAGGCGCCTCTGTCGTATCCGTTGACGAAGCTTGCCTTCAGGTAGGTGATCTCCATCTCATTCGAGCTGGAACAGAACTCACGGCCCATGAGATCGGATGCCCGAACGAATCCGGCCACTCCGTCCCTGATTCCGGGAGTCACGAAGACAATCACTTGGCCGTCTCCGTTCACATCGGAGACCCCTCCGAAGTACTGGTCGATGACTCTCTTCCCATAGGCGCGGTAGTAGTCCAGCATGGCTGACACGGCACCGGGACTCACCGGCTCGGTGAGGTGCTGCACGCTGTCCTGATAAACGGCGATATGTTCGTTCTCACCGAGGAGCAATGCCGGCTTTGGACTCACACCAGCGCAACCATCCGAAGGAAACCTCAGGAG
The DNA here is from genome assembly GCA_030618065.1 of Gemmatimonadota bacterium. Taxonomy (GTDB): domain Bacteria; phylum Gemmatimonadota; class Gemmatimonadetes; order Longimicrobiales; family Gaopeijiaceae; genus JABDNZ01. The sequence goes on along the minus strand of JAUXEE010000184.1, from coordinate 3,713 downwards.
CCGTGTTTCGGGAGCTGCTTGCGACCGGGCGACGACCACACTCGGAGCTTGTTCCGGGAAAGACGGCAGCGGCCGGAAGTCCGGAGGGAGCGACGCAAGAAGACGCCGTTCTTCCTCGCGGATCTGGAGATGGAAGGCCTCTGTGGCGTTGGCGATCTCTTCGTCCGACTGGGGCAGGAGAGAGGTGACCGAGGCCGGTGCTGGCGTTGGGCCAAGTTGAGGGCCGGGGACCGGGAGGATCCCCATTCCCCTCACATCCAAGGTTACGGCTACGACGTCGTCTTCGTCTCGGTTGGTCTCCGAACGGACGATTCCTATCCTGTACCGATCGCCATCCATTCCCGCTGGGAGGAAGAAGCCGCATCCATCTCCATTCGAGGGAGTGAAGGCCCTCGATTCACCAGGAGCGAGAGGTACGGGTGCGGGGCAAATCCGAAGGTTCAAATCCTGTGAACCCGAGCTTCCATTCCCATCCTGGACTCGGAGAGAGAAGGTTGAGAGTCCTTCTTCCTCCGGTGTGCCCGAGAGGAACCCATCGGCTGAAAGGGTCAGGCCGAGAGGCAGATCTCCCTCCGAGATGGACCAGAAGTAGGGAGCACCGATCCCACCCTCGGCCTGAAAGCGCTCTTCATAGCCCAACGTGAGTCGGCCGTTATGAGGGTCCGTGGTGGTAATCTGAACGGGTGGCAAAACGGCGGTAGCGTGGAATTCGGAGGACAGGTTCCCCGCCGTGACCACGACCTCCTGGGGCTCGTCGGGGTCCGGCCCCAGGGTCCACCTGGTACTGACCGTCCCATCCACCCATGTCACGGACTGGGCGGGAGAAACGGTCCCTCCTCCCTGGGTGACCTCCAGGGTCACGGAGACCCCCCGGATCGGAGCCCCTGCTCCATCGACCACCCGTAGTGAAAGCAGACTGTCCAAGGGGGCTCCAACGGAACCGATTTGGTGGTTGCCCCCGGTTATCTCGATGGACACCGGAAGAAGGGAGACCGTCAATGAGGCGATTCCCGTGACACCGGCTGTCGTAGCCAGTATCTGCGTTGTCCCCTTGCCAACGGCCGTCGCTACCCCATTGGCATCGATTACCGCGACGCTGGGTTGTAGGCTGCGCCAGCTCATAGGAAGACCCGCCAGGGCCTTTCCCTTTTTGTTCACCGCCTGGGCGGAAAAGACGGCAGTCCCACCGGTCACGACGAGAGTATCCAGGGAAGGTGTCACCAGAACCGCGGCTGGCACCGGAGGTCCGGAAGGACCGTCGTCACCGCAACCCACAACGGCCGCGACACTCAGCAACACGATGAAACGCCTGATTATCCCAAAACTCATGCTCCAGTGTAACTCCCGGAATCGGCTCCTCCCAGGGGGTGCGGAGGCCCGTCAGGGCCGGAGACGTAATGTTCCAGCTGTCGTTCGATGTCGGCCAAAAGGGAACTCGCTCCAAAGCGGAAGAGGGCCGGCTCCAGCCAGGCGTTCCCGAGCTCTTCCTTCATGAGAGTGAGCCAGACCAGTGCCTGTTTGGCTTTGCTGATTCCTCCGGCGGGTTTGAACCCAGCCTGATAACCGGTTCTCTGGCCATACTCCCGGATTGCTCGGGCCATGACCAAACCGACGGGGAGGGTGGCGTTTACCTTCTCTTTCCCTGTGGATGTCTTGATGAAGTCGGCGCCGGCCATCATACAGACCAGGCTGGCCTTGTAGACGTTCTTCAGGGTACCGAGCTCACCTGTGGCGAGGATGGTCTTCAGGTGGGCCTTGCCGCACGCCTCCCGGTAGGCGGACACCTCGTCAAAGAGGGCTTCCCAGTTGCCCGCCAGGACATGCTGACGGGTGATGACGATGTCGAGCTCTTCCGCGCCGGCGGCCACCGAAGCTTCGATCCCTGCCAGTCGAACCCGATAGGGGGAGAGTCCATGGGGGAACCCTGCGGAAACGGCAGCGACGGGGATCTCCGAACCCTCCAAAGCCCGAACCGCCGTCTCCACCATCTCGTGATAGACGCAGACCGCCGCCGTGCTCAATCCCACGTGACCGGCCTCCAAGGAGTCGAGGATGTCCTGCCGCACGGGTTGGCGGGCTTTGGCACAGATCCGCCGAATCCGGCCCGGTGTCTCATCCCCTGAGAGGGCGGTGAGATCGATGCACGAAATGGCTTTGAGAAGCCAAGCGGCCTGCCATTGTTTCTTGACGCTCCGCCGGGTTCCCAGGGTGGCGGTCCTACGCTCGACGGCGCTCCGATTCACCCGGACCTCCCGGATCCAGTCCAGTTCCAGGGGAACCCCGGGATTCCTGGCACGTTCGTTGGACGGCGTCGGGGCAGGCGGCGTTTTTCGAACGTTCGACTCTTCGACCTTCAAAGCTCCTCCGCCTTGTGGTTACGCGGGGTAGGAGCTGAAAACTATGAGGGGCGGGCCGGAAGGGGAATGTGGAGGAGTGAGGCGATCTTCTCGTCCGAGTAGCTCAGTAGGGCGCCGAATCGGCGGGCGATCTCCCGCCTAGCCTCGCCCTCATACTGCCCCAACCCTTCCAGGCGAAGCTTCTCCTCCTTGATCTCCATGTACTCCTGGTGGGTGTTCCCCCGGAAGATGAGGAGGACGTGCTTTCCCTCGGTAAGCTCCGCCGAAAAGAGGTCGGTCACGAGGAAGTCGGTCTCCCGGAACAGCTCCACCTTGTGGTCCCTGGCGATCCCCTCGGCTTCTTCGACGAGGGCATCCATCTCCCCGGGCTCGAGGGCGGCGCTGAGGGCCAACCTCTTGACGCCGGCATCCACCATTTCGGCGAAGGCGCCTATGGACCCGAGCCGGTAGGAACGCTGATCGATGGATGGCTCCTGGGCTTTGAACGGCTCCTGGGCTTTCTGGGGGGCCTGGACCTCCTCAGGGATCCGGTCGCCCTGGCCGCCGCAGGCCGTCGCCGCCAGGATTATGATCATGAGGGTAAGAAGCTTGTTTGGTTCGGGCATGGATCCCTCCTTTTTGCCGGGCAGAGCAATCCCGTGACCAGGCAGAATAATCCCCCGACGGGGACTTTTCTACCTCTCGATCGTTTCACGGACAGGCGTGGTGGCATCAACCCCGGAGGAATCTCTCTACGTCGAAGTCACGAAGGCCTACCGAATCGCTTCGGCCCAGGTCGTAGTCGGTCAGGACACGGCAAGGATCCAGGTCATCGACTATGTCGGGGAAAGCCCTCTGGAATCTGGCCGATACACCTACATCTTCCGGGTCTTTGAGGGAGTGCCTTTGAGCATGGGCCTGGATTTCGAGAAGGACTCCTGAACCAATCCTGGAAAGAGTGACTTCTCACTCGACTTGCCGCCTGAACCCCCCGAAGGTCACTTTCCCAGCCTGACTCCTCCCCCGCCCGCAAAACCGGCGGGGTCTACCTGTCCGTTCGCACCTTTCGAGGGACGCCATGTATCGCTACGCCGCAGTCATGATTCTCGCGTTGGCCGCTCTGTTCGCTGCGCCAATCCAAAGCCAGGCACAGGGCACCGGTGCCCCCATGATGGAGTCCGTCGATCCCGACCTTCTCCAGGGGATCAACTTCCGGTTGATCGGACCGGGGCAGGGGGGCCGGGTCACTACGGTGACAGGAGTGCCGTCACAACCAAGGACCTTCTACATGGGTGTGGCCAGCGGAGGGGTTTTCCGCACCACGGACAACGGTGAAAGCTGGGTGCCCATCACGGATGGCCAAGTGCCGTTGGGCTC
>JAUXEE010000315.1 GCA_030618065.1 Gemmatimonadota bacterium | reverse complement strand
GATCCACCACCAGAACCCTCCTGGATATCCCGACCTGGGGAGCAGCCAGACCGATTCCCCCGGCATAGTACATGGTTTCGAACATGTCCTTCACCAGGGTCCTCACCTCGTCATCCAGCTCCCCCACCTCTTCAGCAGGCTTTCGGAGGACCGGATCCCCCAGAATCTTGATCTCCCGGATCGCCATACGTCTATCCTGATTCCTGAAGGCCTTGCTAATCGGTACTTCTATCGGAGAGGACCTGAGCGATTCGGCCCCGTTGGACCACCACCCGGGTGTTCTCGCCGGTCTTCACGGTGATTCGGTCGTCCTGCGTGTGCACCACCGTTCCGATGATCCCACCGTTGGTCACGACCTCGTCCCCTTTCTGTAGCTTTTCGATCATCGTGCGGTGCCGAGCCTGCTCCTTCCGCTGAGGCCGAATGAGGAGGAAGTAGAAGATGGCCCCGATGGCAACCATCTGCATGAGGAAGATCATCGAGCTGCTGCCCCCTTCACGGGGTGCCGCCAGTAATGCCAGCATAGCTTCGCTCACCGCTCACTCCTGGTGTAAAATCGCGTTAGTCCTCGAGACAGCTAAAGCTAATAAGACCCATGCCCCCAGACAGGGGTCCTGCGTGGCCGCGCCCCATTACGGGGACAGGCTCCTGCCCTTTATGGGGACGATTTCCCGCCCTTCTCGTAACGGTCCAACCAGTCCTCGCTCCAGGACCCGAAGGAACCCTCCAGAATCCGGGCCCTGGCCCGTTCGGCCAGGGAAACCAAGAATCGGAGGTTATGAATGGTGAGCAACCGGTGGCCCAACCACTCGTTTGCCACCGAAAGATGCCGCAGGTAGGCCCTGTCGAATCGTTGGCAGGTATAACAATCACAGGCAGGATCCACAGGAAGGGTATCTCGCTTGAAACGGGTGTGCTTCAGGTTTACCTGGCCCTCTTCCTCGATCCAGGCCGTCCCGTGCCGGGCATTTCGGGTCGGCGCGACACAATCGAAAAGATCACATCCCCGGGCCACTGCCCGAATCAGGTCATGGGGGTACCCAACTCCCATGAGATATCGGGGCGCATCGGTCGGGAGAACGCCGTCCATGACCTCGAGCGTCCTCCACATCTCCTCCTTGGCTTCCCCCACGCTCAGGCCACCGATGGCGAGACCCATCCAATCCCCCATGGCCAATACGTCCCGGGCCTGTTGGAGCCTGAGGTCGCCGAAGATGTTCCCCTGGAGAACGGGGAAAAGAAGCTGTTCAGGGGTCGAGCTCTCCTCTTCGAGAGACAGGAACCGTTCACGACAGCGCTGAAGCCAAAGGAGGGTCCTCTGGTTGGCCTCCGCCACTGTCTTTCGGTCAGCGCCGCCGGGTGGGCACTCATCGAAGGCCATGATCACATCGGCGCCCAGTGCCCTCTGGATCTCCACGACTCCTTCGGGGGTGAAGAGGTGCCGGGACCCATCGATATGGCTCTGGAAGACCACTCCTTCATCTTGAACCTTGTTGATCCTGGCCAAGGAGAAGACCTGAAACCCGCCGGAGTCGGTGAGGATGGGGCCATCCCAACGCATGAACGCGTGGAGACCCCCGAGATCCCTGATCAGCTCGTGGCCTGGTCGCAGGAAGAGATGGTAGGTGTTGGCCAGAACCATGGAGGCCCCAAGGGCATGCACTTCCTCCGGGGTCAGCGTTTTCACGGTGGCCTGGGTCCCGACCGGCATGAATGCCGGCGTATGGACCGGCCCATGGGGGGTTTGGAAGGTGCCGGCCCGAGCCGGGCCCTCGGTCCCATCGAGACAGAAAGAAAAGGCGTCAAGGGGCACAGGTGGGTCCCTCGTTACAGGATGACCATGGCATCGCCATAGGAGTAGAACCGATATCCCTCTTCAATCGCCGCGTCATAGGCCTCCCGCATACGATGGTATCCCGCGAACGCCCCCACCAGCATGAGAAGAGTCGAACGTGGGAGGTGGAAGTTCGTGATAAGGTGGTCCACTACCCGAAAGCGATAGGGGGGACGGATGAACAGCCGGGTATTCCCGGCGCTGGGCCGAACCCGGCCATCCTCTCCAGCGCCGCTCTCCAGGGTACGAACCACCGTGGTCCCTACGGCCCAGACCTTCCCGCCCGCCGTTCGACACCGGTTTACGGCCTCCGCCGTCCCCGGAGATATCTGATAGAACTCGGAGTGCATGGTATGATCGGCAGGATCCTCCACCTCCACCGGCCGGAAGGTCCCCACCCCCACATGGAGGGTGACCTTTTTGATCTCCACGCCCCTCAGCGCGATTTCGTCGAGGAGTGGGTCGGTGAAGTGGAGGCCTGCGGTGGGAGCCGCCACAGACCCGGGCTCCCGTGCATATACGGTCTGGTACCGTTCTCGGTCCAACTCCTCGTCCTCCCGGTCGATGTAGGGGGGCAGAGGCATGTGACCGAACCGCTGAAGGGCTTCCTCCCCCTTCAGCTCCGTCACAAGGCGGACGATTCGGCCGCCCTCGGGGGTGGAGTCCAGGATCTCCACGGCCAGCTCAGGGCAAATTTCCACCCTCCGCCCCGGTTTGAGCTTCCCACCCGGTCGGACCAAGGCTTCCCAGACTTTGTCCCCCTCCGGATCGGACCCATTCGCCTCCTTCCCCGCCCCCACGGAAGCCGGCCGGAGGAGAAAGACCTCCGCAGGAGCCCCGGTGGGTTTCTTTCCCAGAAGCCTTACCGGGAGGACTCGACTCTCGTTGACGACGAGAAGGTCCCCGGCGGAAACGAGGGTCGTGAGTTCCGTGAAGTGAAGGTGCCGAAGGGGGGAACCGCTTCGATCCACCACCAGAAGACGGCTCCCGTCCCTCTGATCCACCGGGTACCGAGCCACCCGGCCGGGTGGAAGGTCATATTCGTAATCAGAGACCCGGGAGCCTGGGATCGGTGGTTCCGACGCCTGATTCACTTCCCGAAAAGGGACGACTGTGAGTCACCGTCCGAATCGGGACGGCTGTAGCCAAAACGCCGGAAGGCCCGGGCTGTAGCTTCCCGACCTCTCGAGGTTCGCTTCAGGAAGCCCTCTTGAATGAGGAAGGGTTCGTAGACCTCCTCCAGCGTGGACACGTCTTCCCCCAGGGCGACCGCCAAGGAGCTCAG
>JAUXEE010000248.1 GCA_030618065.1 Gemmatimonadota bacterium | reverse complement strand
CCGAACCCGACCCCGTCTCCGAGGACAACGACTTCGACCAGACCCGGGGCTGGTAGCTCCTATTCCAGCCTGCCTTCGCCGAAGGCGCGCCCGCCGACACGGAAAAACCCTTCTCTCAAGCCCGACCCCCTCCCCCCTAACCTTCTCTTCCACCCATCTTGACCGTTCCACCAACCAAACCCCACCTACCAAGGGGAGTCACAGGCCAGAAGGGTCCTTAAAATGCCTATCCTTCATTCCATTTCTGGTCATCGGCATCCTGGAGAGCAAGGGGGCGACAGTGGACGGCCTGTCCGGGGAGGACAACCAGGTTGTGATCCCCCTTCAGACGGCCCTGAGGCGGGTGTTCAACCTGGACTACCTGAAGATGCTCTATGTCCAGGCGCAGGATGGAAGCCAGCTTGATGAGGCCGAGGCTCAAATCTCCGAGGTTCTTCGGACTCGACACCGCATGGTCGAACTCGAGAAAGGCGACGATTTCGCTTTCCAGAACCAACGAGTGATTCTTGAAACTCGGCTGGAAACGGTGACCTCCTTCAACCGCGCCACCCTTGGGTTGGGGAGCGTCGCCCTCCTCGTGGGAGGGATCGGGATCCTCTCCGCGATGCTCCTCTCGGTCCGAGAACGAAGAAATGAGGTGGGACTCCGAGTGGCCGTGGGGGCCCGGCGCCAGGACATTATGGTTCAGTTCCTGGTGGGGTCCCTCCTCCTTGGGATACTGGGTGGCTCGGTGGGCTTGGTCGTTGGCCTCGGGGTCGCGTGGGTGGTTGGGAAGAGTACGGATTGGGAAACCGCGATCAATGGAACCGCCCTTCTGGTGGGCCTCGTGGCTACCCTGAGTATTGGGAGCATCTTCGGGGGTTTCCCGGCTCAGCAGGCCGCAGCTATGGATCCCATCGAGGCGCTAAGGGCAGAGTGATTCCCGCGCTCTCTTCCTAAGTGGTATTCAGGAAACGGGCCCGGGCTCCACTCTGGTCGGGTGCCATCAACCCAGAAGTCGACGTTGACGAGTGCCTACTCGTCCCTCAGGACCGTCATGGGATCGATGCGAGTGAAGCGACGGGCCGGCACCACGCTGGCCACTAGGGCGGCCAGGATCAGTCCGAAAACACCACCCCACCCCAGGAGATCAGAAGCGATACGGAGGTGGATGAACTGGATCGAGACCTGCCCATCCAGGGTGGACGGATATACCAGGGGCACCTCGCCGGGGGCCAGCTCCACATGGTCCCTGAGGAGCGGTACCATATCCTCTCCGGCACCGGCCCCCTTCAAACTCACGGCCACGGTGGAAGCGTAATCCTGATGGAGAGAGGCCCAGAAGTAGGGGATGAGGCCGTCGTCAAAGTCCTCGTAGGTCCCGTTCTTCACGATCCCCACCACCGTCAGCCATATCGGCTCCGATTCCGGATCACCCATCCAGGCATCCACTTCCGAGATCTGGAACCGCCGTCTCACCGGATCCTCACCGGACCATAATCGCCGGGCGAAGGTTTCGTTCACCACGGCGATCATTGGGCTCCCTATGCCGTCGCTCTCCATGAGCATTCGGCCTTGCAGGAGTGGGATCTGGAGCATCTCAAGATACCCGGGGGTCACCGAGTTCCTGAGGATCCTCTCCCCTTCCCCCACCTCGGGCCTGGTGCCTTCCCCGTTGACCGTGGCCTCGGTCCCGGCCTGAAAAAGGGTGAGCTCCAAACTCCGGGACAGTTGGGCACTGGTCACGCCAGGAAGGGCTGAGAGTTCTTCCCTCAGGGCTCGGAAGACCTCAGTCCCTTCGGCGGGTGGGTACTCAGATTCAGGAAGGCTCTTCGTCATGACGGCCACCCCCTGGGTGCTGAAGCCCAGGTCCATGGTCGTTGCCTCCTGGAGCGTCCGAAGAAAGAGGGCCGCTCCCACAATGAGGACCAAGGAGACCTGATTCCCTGGAGCGGAATGGATCGCGGTAAACCCAATTCACGGGGATCGGGAGGAGAGAGGCTGGAAACGAGGGCCACAAACTGCACCACTCTTTGCCCTTCCGCCTGAGCTCTTTCGAAGTCCACCTTTTCGGCCCCACATTCCTTTTAAGCTCGAGGGGCCCCAAAAGGGTACTCGAGTATCCCATCCCTCCTTGAGAGCCCGCCATCCATGTCCAACCGAAATCCGGAGGCCCAGTTCGATTCGCCCGAAGAGAAGCGAGCTGCGACTCGGCGCGCAGCAAGGCTTTTTGCGATCTCGTTTTTGGCGCTTTTTCTCGAGCTGATGCTCATCCGCTGGGTACCGGCAGTGGCGCAAGTGGTCGCGTACTACACCAACCTGATGCTCATCAGCTCCTTCTTAGGTCTCGGAATGGGCGCCATGGTAGCCCGCCGCGGGTGGCGGCTGTTCCGCTGGTTCCCCTTGTTGTTGGCAGTCACAGTTTTCTTCCTCCTGCTTAGCAGAAACGTTCTACTGCCGGGGAGCCTGGTGGAGTTTCGCTTCTTCAGCAGCGTTCCCGGCCTGGTCAACTACCTGGTCCTGGTGGGGATCTTCGTACTGAACACAGGGTTGTTCGTGCCCCTCGGTGAGCAGGTTGGCCAGATCTTCGAGTCCCTGCCCCCGTTGCGAGCCTACATGTGGGACCTGGGCGGTAGCTTTTGTGGGACGGTGGGGTTCGGGGTTTTCTCGTTGCTCTACTTCTCGCCGCTCCTAGGCATCTTGGCCGTGATGCTCGTTTACCTGGTCCTGACCGAGCGTTCCCTCCGACTTCCGACCCTCGTCCTGTTCGCCCTGACCGCACTGGGTGTCAGCCGGGCAGTTGACCGCAACACGATTTGGTCGCCCTACCAAAATTTCACCATCCGAGAGCCCCTGGGCTCTCCCACCGTCTCTGAGCCTCCCACTGGCCTCCGGGAGATGGTGGATCCTCCTTTCTACGTGGTGAGTGTCAACCAAAACTTCTACCAGGCCCACGGTTCGGTCGACCGGCGTCGATACTCCGACCCGAACCGATTCCTCGAGATGCACGGCGATCTGGGTCAGGTTCCGTACGAGGTCCACGGGAACCCAGGGAACGTGTTGGTCGTCGGCGCGGGGGGCGGGCCGGATGTGGAAGGGGCTCTCCTCGCAGGTGCCACGCATGTGGACGCTGTCGATATTGACCCGGTAACGATTCGTATCTCTCGCCAATTCAATTCAAGCGGCGTGTACGACGATGAGCGTGTTACGACGCACATCGCCGACGCACGCGCCTTCTTCCGGCAAGCCACACCCGGCTATGACATGGTGGTTTTCGGCTTCCTGGATTCGCAGGCGTTGTCCAGCTCGATGGCCAACATCCGCCTGGACGGCTTCGTCTATACAGCAGAGAGCCTGCGAGCGGCCTATCGGCTCGTGGGAGACCAGGGAATGCTGTCCCTTGCGTTCTACATCTCACACCGGCCATGGATGATCCACAAGCTCTACCGCATGGTCGAAGAGGGGACGGGAAGGGCGCCCATAGTTTACGCGGCCGCAGATACTTCGAGGGTGGTGTTCATCGTGCCGAAGGGTCGGGAAGTTTCCGGACCCACGACCTTCGCCAGCGTGAGTCTGCTCGAGCTGGAACCGATGGAGTTCCCCGTCCCTACTGACGACTGGCCGTACTTATACTTGGCCTACCGCACCATCCCGTCCGACTACTTGCTGGTGATTGGTACGCTCCTACTGCTTTCGATTTTGGCGGTGTTTGTCCTGAAGCCGCCGGGGATCGGAGCCAGTCACGGTCACTTCGCGTTTCTCGGCGCAGGGTTCCTACTTCTCCAGACGAAGAGCATCGTGGATTCGTCCCTTTACTTCGGGGCGACCTGGTTCGTGACCATGCTGGTAATTGCCGGCGTGCTTCTGATGGTCATGGCCGCCAATTGGGTGGCCATCCGGCGAATAATTGACGCCAAGCTCATCTACGTGCCATTGATCGCATCGTTGCTGGTACTGATCCTGGTGCCCAGAGAGTGGATTCTTGCACTCCCTTGGGGTGGACGTCTGGCGTGGACGTTACTGGCTGTCCCTCTCCCGATCTTTTTCGCGGGGTTGGTGTTCTCCACCACGTTCAAACGTGAGCCTCAACCGGCTTCGGCGTTCGGAGCAAACCTCCTTGGAGCCACGGTTGGCGGCTTCGCAGAGTATCTCGGGATGGCGGTGGTCAGCCAGGCTCT
>JAUXEE010000292.1 GCA_030618065.1 Gemmatimonadota bacterium | reverse complement strand
GCGCAGGGGCAGGCGATCACCAGAACAGAGACCGCCACCACGGCGGCGAAGCTGAGGCGGGGCTCGGGACCCAGGCTGTACCAAACGGCGAAGGTAAGAACAGCCACGATCAGGACCGCCGGAACGAAATAGCTGGCCACAACGTCCACGGTCCGCTGAATGGAGGGCTTGGACCCCTGGGCGGTCCGAACCATTTCCACGATGTGGGCCAGGACCGTGTCCTTCCCGACCCGGCTCGCCCTGAACCGGAAGCTCCCGGCGCTGTTGAGGGTCCCCCCGACCACGGGGTCTCCTATCCCCTTCTCCACCGGAAGGCTTTCACCCGTCACCATGGACTCGTCCACGGTGCTTTGGCCCTCCGACACCTCCCCATCCACAGGAATCCTCTCCCCAGGCCGCACCACCACCAACTCCCCCACCTGCACCCCCTGGGCGGGAACCTCCACCTCTTCTCCACCCCGGATGACCCGTGCGGTTTGAGGCCGGAGATCCATGAGACGGCGGAGAGCCTGGGACGTTTTGCCCTTGGCTCTCGCTTCCAGGGCCTGACCCAAAATGACCAGGGTGATGACGACTGCGGTGGCCTCATAGAAGGGATGAGCCGTCCCTTCCGGGAAAAGGCGGGGGAGGAGGACGGCGAAGGTGGAGTACACCCACGCCGACCCCGTGCCCAGGGCGACAAGGGTGTCCATGGTGGCTTCTCTATGCTTGAAAGCCGACCAGGCCCCGGTGAAGAAACGCCGCCCCACATACGCCATGATTGGAAGGGTCAGGAGGCCGCTCATCATCCAGAGCACCCGCATGGTCCCCTGATCGAGGCCTCGAAGTCCCGGTATCAGATGAGCGTGGCCGATGATGGCAACGGGAGCCCCCAAAACGACTCCCACCCAGAACCTGCGCAGGAGGTCCCGGGATTCGGCCTCTCGCTCCTTCTCGCGCCGCTTGAGGGTCTCCTCGAACCCCTCCCCTTCGTCTTCCCGCAGATGGAACCCCGCCCTCTCCACGGCCGCCCCAAGGGAGTCGAGGTCCATGACGCCAGGAACGTACCGAAGTTGGGCAGACTCGGTGGCGAGGCTCACATCGGCTCCAAGGACCCCGACACCCTGTCCCATGACCCGCTCCACCCGGGATACACAGGCCGCGCAATGCATCCCCTGAACGGCCACCTCGGTAACCCCTACCGGAACCTGATACCCGGCGCCCTCCACCGCCTCCAGTAACTCTTCCAGACCAGCGGACCCGGGATCGAAGGACACCCTGGCCTCCCCCGTGGCGAGGTTCACCGACGCCTCCACCACGCCCTGAACGCCCAGAAGAGCCTTTTCGACACGGGAAACGCACCCCGCGCAGTGGATTCCGTCCACGGGAAGATCCACGGAAAGGAGGGCTTCCTCCCCATGGGGTGGGTGATTCTTATCGGATGATGCGGACATGGTCTTCCTGCGTTGGGCGATCCAGGGAGCCGGAATGACGCTGACCTAAGAAACCAACGAAAGCCTTCTAGGTTCCATGAGACCGGCACGAGGGGGCCCCTGTTGCCCCTTGATCCTGCCATTAGCTTGAGAGCCAACGATGTGCTGTCGACACCCAAAGAGGGGAAAGGGAGATCGCCGATGGATATGCCGGAAATCACCTATGGATTCAAAAAAACGGTGGCCCTGTCCGTAGAGGCCGCTGACCTGAGAATCAGAGACGAGCTGAAGAAAGAGGGCTTTGGGATTCTCACGGAAATCGATGTGAAGGCCACACTGAGGGAGAAATTGGACGTGGATTTCCGCCCTTACAAGATCCTCGGCGCATGCAACCCGTCCCTGGCACACCAGGCGCTCAGCTCGGAAAGGGACATCGGCCTTCTTCTCCCCTGCAACGTCATCGTGTATGAGGGCGAAGAAGAGGGCACCTCCGTGGTGGGAGTCTTGGACCCCAGGGTCCAATTGGGCATCACGGGTCGCAGCGACATCGACCACCTTGCCGACGATGTGAGGGCTCGGCTCGAGAGGGTCCTGGCCGCTCTTTAGTAGCCTAAGAAGGCTCCCCTACCCTCTCCTCCGATCCAGCGTCCGTCACCAGGGTTACCTCGAAGCCCAGGCCTTCCAAACCCCGGGCCTGGGCTTCGGCTCCTTCCCTGGAGATGAAGCGTCCGATCCGGACCCTGGCGAGATCGTTGCCGGGAGTCCGCACCAACCGAGGTCGGTACCCCGCCTCCCGGAGCTGATCGGCCAGCGACCGAGCCCTTTCCAGGCTACGGAAAGCACCCATCTGTACCGTGAAGCCCCCGACCTCATCCCGGCTTTCGGCCTCTGCTTCCGGCTCGAGGGCCGGGGGTTCGGAGGGAGGCGGAAGGGCGGCGATCTCCCGGGCGTGGGTCCGGAGCCAAAGCTCCGCCTCCGGGACGCGGGGACTGGACGGGTAGTCCCGAATCAGGCTCCCGAAGAATGCCTGAGCCACCCTCAACTCTCCCCGGAGCCCGGCGGAGAGTCCCAGACGTACTAGAGCGTCATCCGAGTACGGGCCACCGGGGAACTCCAGTATGAGGCGTCGAAAATCCAACTCCGCCATGGATGGGTCGACGGTCAGCTTCCCTCGGAGCCAGATGCCTCTCTGACGGTCGGTCCGGGACGCCATCGAAATCCGGGTGGTCCACCAGTTCTCCAGGGTCTCCCGGGCCTCCATGATGCGCCCCTGAGCCAGGAGGGACTCGACCTCATTCAGGGAGGGCCCCTCCTGGGCCGACGAAGGGGGAGGTACGAAAACGAGAAGGATGAAGGCCAAAGCCACTGTCTTCATGTCCAGGCGACCCCTTCCCGGGCCATCAATCCAAGCAACCACTCCTCCAGAACGCGTTCGTCGGAGAGGGAGCTGGACTTGAGAAGACGGTCGACCCTCCGTAGCCCCAAGATCGCCTCCTCCAACTCTTCCACCGACCATCTCCTTCCTTGTTCGAGTAGGCGGGAGGCCAGAAATTTCTGACGAGGGGGAAGAGCGGACTCCAGCGCCGACGCACCACCGGTCCGAGCCAGGGCCACCCGGATCAGGTGAGTCGCCAGACCCATGGTCAACCCGACTCCGGACTCTCCCTGAGTGAAGAGGATTCCTAGCCCTTTCAGGGCATCAGTGAACTCCCGCCGGCCCACTCGGTCCATCCAAATCCATCGGTCCTCCGAGGGGATTTGCGTCCCTGCCGCTCTCACCGCCTCCACTCCGATGGGCTTCCCCTCCTCCACGAGGCTGGTGAGCTTTTCGATTTCCTGGGCCAACACCCCCAGGTCCGTCCCCACCCCTGCGCCAAGAGCCCGGGCCGCCTCCTCCGTGATCTCCCGGCCATACCGGGTGGCTGCCCAGTCCACCACCCATCCCGGGACGTCATTGGGGGCGATCTCGGGAAACTCCACGGATCGGGCCAGGCGTTTCAAATCCTTGTAGAATTTTGCGGCAGAGCCCTTTGGAATGGAGGCGATGAGGAT
>JAUXEE010000127.1 GCA_030618065.1 Gemmatimonadota bacterium | reverse complement strand
TTCCCCCGGGATCCCGGTTTTGCACGGGTTGCGGGAATGCCCTTTCAGGGGGCGAGGGCGCCAAGGGCCGAGGTCCTGCTCCTACTGCTCCCGCGTCTGTCGGAAACTCCAACCTGGCCTGGTGGATCACCGGAGCCCTCCTGGTGGTGGTGCTTTTTTCCCTTGGCTACCCAGCCTTGACGGGGAGAAATGGCTCGGGAGAGGGGGGCCTGCCTCCCTCCGGTATGGGGGGCGCATCGGGGGGCGGGAGCGCGTTGGATCTGGCCACCATGTCCCCAGAGGAACTAGGGCCGAGTCTCTTCAACCGAGTCATGATGGCCAACAGCCAAGGGGATACGGCGGGTGTGAAATTACACCTTCCGATGGCGCTGGTAATCCACGAACAGTTGAATCCCTCGGATTCTGACGGCCTTTACCACTACGCCTTACTCTACCAAGTGGGAGGAGATCACCAGGCGGCTCTCGCCAAAGCACAGGAGGGACTGGCACAGGTCCCGGACTACCTCCTCTTGCTGGCCGTGGCCGCGGAAGCTTCCGCAGCTCTTGGGGATGAGAGTGGAGCCCGAGAGTTATACGGGCACTTTCTGGACGTCTATGACACGGAGATGGGGCTGATGAGGCCAGGGTATGAGCACCACCAGGCGATATTTCCCGCCTACCGGGAGGCGGCCCAGACCTTCTTGAATCCGGGATAACCTCCGAAGGAAGAAGATGAACATGAGTGAGAGGGGAAAGGGACAGGGCAGGTCACTGGGACCGGGCCGCCGCCTGACGGAAGATGAGATTCTTCTCCGGGCCGCGGTGGAGCACCTCGAAGAGCTTCCCTCGGTGGTGGCCCGGGGCGAATCCTGGAGGGTCTTCAGGATCATGGGAGAGTTCGTGGAGGGTTTCGATGAGCTCACCCGGTTGGGTCCCGCCGTTACTGTTTTCGGCTCGGCGAGGACTCCTCCCGATGATCCCATGTACGGCGAGTGTGTCAAAACCGCCCGGCTCCTGGGTGAGGCAGGGTTTTCCATCATTACCGGCGGTGGGCCCGGGATAATGCAGGCGGCGAATCAGGGGGCCCATGAGGCCGGGGTTCCCTCTGTGGGATTGAACATCGAGTTGCCCTTCGAGCAGGACCTGAATCCATACGCGGATCTCAAGATACACTTCCGCTATTTCTTCGTGCGGAAGACCATGTTCATGAAGTACGCCCAAGCCTTCGTCATCTTCCCTGGGGGGTTCGGGACGATGGATGAGCTCTTCGAGGCTTTTACTCTGATCCAGACCGGGAAGATCAGGAATTTTCCCGTGGTCCTGTTCGGGTCGGACTACTGGAAGGGTCTGCTGGAGTGGCTCAGGAACACGGTGGAGGTGGAGGGGAAGATCAGTCCGGAGGATATGGAATTGTTGAAAGTGACCGATTCCCCCCGGGAGGCGGTGGACCATATCGTGACGCGCTTTACCGAGGACCTGAAAGCAAGGGCCGAGGCCAACGGCCTCGCCGGTCTGGGTTCCAAATTCCTGGGGAAATGAGGGGAAGCGAGGTGGTCCAGTCTCCCCTCTTTCTCACCGCCATCATTGCCGGGGCCACCGCTCTGGCGTTCCTCTTGGATCGCCGGGTGCGGTGGCTTTCAAAGGTAGGAGCCTCCCTGCTGGCCCTGATCCTGGGAGCCGTCCTATCCAACACCGGTTTGGTGCCGGCCACCTCCCCGGTGTATTCGATCATCGAGGGACCCCTCACCTCCCTGGCCATAGCCTGGCTTCTGTTGGCTGTGAACCTGTCGGATCTGAAGGTGGCAGGCCCCAGGATGATTGCGGCGTTCTTGCTGGCGGGATTGGGGACCGCTCTGGGGGCCATGGTGGGAGGCCTCGTATTTGCCGGGAGTTTTGGAGAAAACAGCTGGCGGCTGGCCGGAGTGTTCACCGGCACCTACTCCGGCGGTTCGGTGAACTTCGTAGCGGTTGCACGGGGCGTGGAGCTTCCGGACTTCCTCTTCGCCGGGGCGGCGGCGTCGGACGCGCTGACGACGGGGATCTGGTTGGCGGCTACCCTCATGTTACCTATCTGGCTCGGGCGCTTCTACAAGGCGGCCATTCCCGGTGAGGGAGAGGCCGGCGATGGACAGGTGCATGCCCACCCCTTCTTCGAGAAGATCCCCCTCTCCACTCTGGATTTGGCCAACCTCGTGGCAGTGGGCTTCATCCTGGTCCTTGCCTCGGAATGGGTTGGCGGGATGACCCCCGGCATCCCACCCGTCCTTTGGCTCACGACCTTCGCCCTGGTGGTGGGACATCTGAAACCCTTTCTGAAGCCCCGGGGTGCCCTTCAACTGGGGAACTTGGCCCTCCACTTCTTCTTCGTGATCATCGGGATCCATTCCAGGGTTTCAGAGATCCTCTCCATTGGGATGGAGATCTTCTACTACACACTGGTGGTGATCGGCGTCCACGGCCTGGTGGTTTTTGGGATAGGTCGTTTGGCCCGGCTGGACGTGGGATCTTTGGCCGTCGCGTCCCAGGCCGCCGTGGGAGGCCCCTCCAGCGCACTTGCCGTGGCGGTATCCAGGGAATGGAATGGGCTGGTCCTTCCAGGGATCATCGTTGGGCTTCTGGGTTATGCTCTTGGGAATTACCTGGGGTTCGGCGTGGCGTATCTGATGAGGGCTGCTGGGGTGGGCCTCTAATGGCGGGCGCATTAACTTTTTAGGCTTTCTCCCCCATTACACGGACAGGCTCCTTTACGTTCGAAGTGGAGGTATAGAATTGGCGAAAGCTGAAACCGAGGCTCCCGGAGGGTATGCTCCAGCGAGGAAGGACGCCGGTCGGGTGAAGCCGAAGGGCACCTCCCGAATCCGAGCTCACGAGGGCCTTCAGACCATCGAGTTGAAGGCCCGAAAGCCCGAGTGGCTCAAGGTGCGTTCCCCGGGTGGCCAGAAATATCTAAAGCTCCAAAAGCTCATGCGGGACCAGTCTCTCCATACCGTGTGCGAGGAGGCTGCGTGTCCGAACATCGGGGAGTGCTTTGAGGCGGGGACCGCCACTTTCATGATCCTGGGAGACGTCTGCACCCGGGCCTGCAAGTACTGCGGCGTGGCCCACGGAATGCCCACGACTCTGGATGAAGAGGAGCCGGGCCGGGTGACGGACGCCGTAGTGGCCATGGAGCTGGAGCATGTGGTCATTACCAGCGTGAACCGGGACGAGCTCCCGGACGGCGGCGCAGGGATTTACGCCGAGACCATTCGGCAGATTCATGAGCGGGTGCCCGGATGTTCCGTTGAAGTTCTGATCCCCGACTTCAAGGGCGATGAGGACGCTCTCCGGAAGGTGGTCGAGGCGAAGCCCGAGATTCTGGGGCACAACCTGGAAACGGTGGAGCGCCTTCACCCTGAGGTGAGGCCCGGGGCCCGATACTGGAGGTCCATCTCTTTTCTCGGCGCTGCGAAGCGGATGGATCCGGGTACTCTGACCAAGACCGGTATCATTCTGGGGATGGGTGAAGAGGCCCACGAGATTCGCCGGGCCATGGCTGATGTTCGGGAGGCCGGCGTGGACATCCTCACCTTAGGCCAGTACCTGCGTCCCTCTTCGACCCACATTCCGGTAGCCCGTTGGGTCAGTCCCGAGGAGTTCGCTGACTGGAAGAGGGTTGGGGAAGAAGAGATGGGGTTCTCTCATGTGGAATCGGGGCCGTTGGTCCGGTCCAGCTATCATGCCAAGGAGCAGGCACGAATGGTGAAGCCCGGTGGCGTCGGGTCGATTCTGAAGGTCATGGAGGCGGATATCCCAGCGCCGGCAGAGGTCTTGTCCAAGCTGGTCAGCTTGGATGTCGGACGCCCTGGTCCAGGGGGAGGGTGAGGATGGAATCCGGCATGGCTCAGGCGAAGATGACCGAAGTCCCAGAGGGGCGGGACACTCCGTCCGAGGACCCCCTGAGGGGCTTTTCTGAAGATGAGTTGCTCGGGTTCCTGAGGCGAATGCTTCTCTTCCGTCGCTTCGAGGAGAAAGCCGAGGAGGCATACGCCATCGGGAAGATCGGGGGCTTCTGCCATCTCCACATCGGGCAGGAGGGATCGGCGGCAGGGTGCATCGGCCCTCTTCGCGATGACGACTATGTCATCTGCGGCTACAGGGAACACACTCAGGCCCTCGCCAAAGGGATGGATCCGAAGGTGGTCATGGCGGAGCTTTATGGGAAAGCTCCGGGAGCTTCGGCGGGGAGGGGTGGGTCCATGCACGTCTTCGGCGTGGATCAGGCCTTTATGTGGGGCATGGGATCGTGGGGGGGCAGGTGCCCTTGGCCACAGGGATGGGATGGGCCATCAAGTACCGGGGTGAGGAGCGCGTGGCCATGTGTTTCATGGGGGAGGCGGCAGTGAACCAGGGAGCGTTCCACGAGTCGCTGAACATGGCGGCTGTCTGGAATCTCCCGGTGATCTTCGTGGTCGAGAACAATGAGTACGGTATGGGCACCGCCTTCCATCGCGTGTCCGCCACGAGGGTGGAGGAACGAACGGGAGCCTACGGTATTCCGGCCAGCGTCGTGAACGGCCAGGACGTTCTGGAGACCTATCGTCATTTTGAGCGGCTGGTGACGGAGGTGCGAGAGGGGGGTGGACCGCGGTTTGTGGAGGTCCGGACCTATCGCTTCCGGGGGCACTCCATGTCGGATCCCGTTTCTGGGACCTACAGGTCGAAGGCCGAAGTCTCGGAGCGGACGGAGAAAGACGACCCCATCAAGATCCTCCGGGACCTGCTCTTCGACGCAGGGGTTCTTACCCAGGAGGCATTGGAGATCATGGACCAGGAGACCCGGGCCAGGGCAGAGGAGGCGGCTGAATACGCGGACAGCGCGCCTGCGCCCGACTCCTCCGAGCTGTATACCCACGTCTACTCACAGATCAATGAACATGGCAGGCTCTTCTTTGATGGAAGAGATCGGTAGGCCAGCCTCCTTGGCCCCAACCCCTTACCCGGACCGGCTGCTGAATGCCTGAGATCACCTATAGAGAGGCATTGAACCAAGCTCTCGCGGAGGAGATGGAGCGGGACGACTCCGTCTTCATCATGGGCGAGGAAGTGGCGGAGTACGACGGAGCTTACAAAGTGTCGAAGGGGCTCCTGGATCGCTTCGGGGACCTAAGGGTGGTCGATAGCCCCATCAGTGAGCTGGGATTCGCCGGTCTGGGAGTAGGTGCTGCAATGGTGGGGCTCCGCCCTATCATCGAGTTCATGACCTTCAACTTCTCCATCCTCGCCCTGGATCAGGTCCTCCACTCAGCGGCGAAGATGCTCTATATGTCCGGGGGGCAAATCAACATTCCCATGGTCTTCAGGGGGCCCACCGGAGCAGCCCTTCAGCTTGCTGGCCAGCACTCCCAGGCAGTGGAAACCTGGTATGTCCACGCACCGGGGATCAAGCTGGTGACACCGGCCACTCCGGCAGACGCCAAGGGTCTCCTCAAGGCCGCTATCCGGGACGACGATCCGGTTGTGGTGATGGAGGGGGAGCTCCTGTACAACATCAGGGGGGAGGTCCCGGAGGGAGAACACCTGGTTCCCCTGGGGTTGGCGGATCTGAAACGGGAGGGGGATGACGTCTCCATCATCACCCATGGAAAGATGGTGCACCTGGCCCTCCAAGCGGCTACCCGCCTGGAGAGGGACGGCATCGAGGCCGACGTCCTGGATCTCAGGTCCCTCCGGCCCTTGGACGTGGAGGCCATCCTGGCCTCGGTCCGGAAAACCAACCGGGCGGTCTATCTGGAGGAGGGGTGGCCCTTCGCCGGCATCGGTGCGCAGATCGCGGCCACGATTCAGGAGGAGGCGTTCGACGACCTGGATGCGCCGGTTCTGAGGATTACCCAGGCAGATGTGCCCATGCCCTATGCCAAGAATCTGGAGCAACTGGCCAAACCCAACGCCCAGCGGGTGGTGGATGCCTGCAGGCGGGTTCTCTACTGGAAATAGCTCGATGGTAACGAAGGTCCATATGGAAGCTCTCTCTCCCACCATGGAAGAGGGGCAATTGGTGAGGTGGCTGAAGTCCGAGGGAGATTCGGTCTCCCATGGGGATATCCTGGCCGAGATCGAGACGGACAAGGCGACGATGGAGCTGGTGGCCCGGGGAGAGGGGGTGCTCCGGAAAGTCCTCGTCGGGGAAGGGGCTATTGCCCCCGTGGGTGAAGTCATCGCCGTCATCGCCGGAGTCGACGAGGACATCAGTGGATTGGTGGTCGCGGCCGGGGTGGCCGAGACGGTCGGGTCCTCTTCAGAGGCGGCTTCCCCATCCGAGGCTCCCGCACCGGCTCCATCGGGGATCCCGGAAGAGGCGGCGTCCGCGACATTCCAGGACGGCGATCGAGTAAAAGCCTCACCCCTGGCTCGCCGGTTGGCCGGAGAGGCTGACCTGGATCTTCAACTCCTCAGTGGGTCAGGCCCGGGGGGCCGGATC
>JAUXEE010000094.1 GCA_030618065.1 Gemmatimonadota bacterium | reverse complement strand
TCATCGAACTGGCCCCGCTTTACGGCGACGACGAAGAGGATGGCGAAGACCGCGCCCAGGCCCACGGCGATGGGGATGAGGAAGAAGATGGCGTCCATTAGTCGCCTCGTCGCACGGCTCTGTCCACTCGGGATGCACCCCAGATCACCATGCCGCTGGAGAGGGGCATCAGGACGGCGGCGATCAGAGGATTCACCAGCCCCGAGGCGGCCAGGGTGACCGCTGCGACATTGTACCCGATGGATCGGAGCTGGTTCTTTCGAATGGAATCGGCAGCGGCTTCGGCGGCCCTGAACCCTGCCAGGATGGGACGGAGGGAGGGCACGGAAATGACTCCGTCGGCTACCAGAATGCTGCTGGCCGCTCCGGTGCCCATGGCGATCCCTACATCGGCCCGAGCCAACCCCGGACCGTCATTCATGCCGTCGCCGGCGAAAAGGACCCGCCTACCCCCGTCCCGGCGGTCCCGAATCCACTCGGCTTTTTCAGTTGGGTCCATTCGCGATAGTGCCTCTCCAATTCCCGCCTCCTCCGCCATTCGCTCCGCCACTTCCCCGACGTCGCCGGTGAGAAGAACGACCTCCCGGCCGGTGGCCAGGATCTCCTCTATTGTGGCTCGGGAATCGTCCCGGACCCGGTCTCCCAGGGTGATGGTCCAGGAGTCCTCCCCTTCGCCTCTCACCAGAACCTTCCCCGGTCCTCCACTGCTGATCTCCCAGCTCCGACCATCCACCCTCCCCCGGATCCCGAAGCCCGCCTCCTCCTGAACCTCCTCTGCCACAGGAAGAGGAATCCCCCGCCCCACGGCGGCCCGGGTGATGGCTCGTCCTATGGGGTGACCGCTGAAACGCTCCAGTCCACTGGCGATGCGAAGGGCTTCGTCATCCGCCTCCACCACCTCCATCTCCCCTGCGGTCACCGTTCCCGTTTTGTCCAGAGCCACCAGATCCACCTTTTCCATCTCCAGAAGGGCGTCCCCACTTCGGAAGAGGAGACCCCGGCGGGCCGCGGCACCCAATCCCGCCGCAGCAGCGAGTGGGCGTGACAGGGCCAGGGCGCAGGGGCAGGCCACCACCAGCACCGCCACCGCGGTGAGAATGGCTTTCTCCAGGCCAGCGAGGTACAGCCACCCGATGAAGGTGACCGTCGCCACCACCAGGGTGACTCCGGTGAACCAGGGGGCGATGCGGTCGGTGAGAGCGGGCTTCACCCCTCGGTCAGCGGAAAGACGGAGTTGGTCGGCCATTTGCTGAAGGACTGTTTCCCTGCCTACGGCGGTGACCCTGACGGTAAGGAAGCCGTCCGCCAGAACCGATCCCGCCACCACCCGGCTCCCCACCTGAACCTCCACAGGTTCGGCCTCGCCGCTGATCAGGGCCATGCGAAGGTTGCCGTGACCCCCATCCACGATCCCGTCGGCAGCCAGCTCCTCTCCGGCAGCCACGTCCATGAGGTCCCCGGCCTCCAGCTCCTCGGAGGGAACCACCTCCACTCCCTCCCCCACCCGTTTCCGGGCCGTGGCCGGAGCGGTGGCGGCCATGGCCGTAGCGGCCTCCGAGGCCCGCCGCCGTCCCCTGGACTCCAAAACCCGCCCGGCCAGGAGAAGGGTCACCAACATCCCCATGGAGTCCAGGTACGTATCTCCACCCACCACCGTCACTACCAAGCCGTGGCCAAAGAGCACCGCCACGCCCAGTGCAATGGGGAGGTCCATGTGGAGGACTCCAAACCGAAGGCCGCTGAAGGCTCCCACAAAGAATGGCTCGGCACACCAAAGGGCCACGGGGGCCGCCAGGGCCAGACTGATCCACTGGAAGAGGGCCACGTACCTGGGATCCATCCCCCCGAGCCAGCCGGTGTAGAGGGCCGCCGACAGCATCATGATGTTCATGGCGGCGAAAGCAGCCACACCCAGGCGGATCAGGAGATCCCGGTCCGGCTCCGCTTCCTCTCCCAGGATTCGAGGACGATACCCCAAGGTGCTGATGCGCCCCACCACCTCCCCCAGCCGCACCTTCTCAGGATCCCACCGGACTCGGGCCCGTCCGGTGGCGTAACTCAGAGTGGCTTCAGCTACGCCAGCCGTCCTTTGGAGCACATTCTCGGTGACCCACACGCAGGAGGCACATCGAAGCCCATCCACCTGGAGGCGGATCTCACACAGCCCATCCTCGCCCACCGACACGGGCACCGCATCCCAGTCCCCGGACCCGCCTTCCGGCCTGGGTGGGAGCACCTCTCTTTCCTGGTAGTAGGCCTCGAGCCCGGCCCCTTTGATGATAGCCGCAGCCATCTCACAGCCGGAGCAGCAGAAGACGTCCTCGGAGCCCTCCACCGGAGTACCGCAGTGGGGGCAGCGGGAGACTCGGGCCACATCGGGATCCCGAAGGCCGGCGGCGGCCAACCCATTCTCCGGGTCGCCACCAGTCCTACCCCCGGGGGCAGAGTTACCGTTCTTCGGTGAAGTAGGAGGGCACAACGTCGTCAGCCCCCGACACGGCGATATAGATGAAGACGGCATTCACCAGGATCACGATTGCGAGACCCACGGTGATGAGAATGGGCCAGAGCCCGTCCATGGTCGAGTCGCCCGGCTCATCCGGACGTCCCTCAATCCCTGTGGGTGCCGGCGTCAATGGTCGCTCCCGTCTTGAAGGTGGTAGGGATGTCGATCTCCCCATCGGGGGACACGATGCGCACCTCGATGAGTGTGGTTCGGCCCAGGCCTTGATCTTGGGGCACCCGAACGATGAGGGGAAGGGTACGTGTTTCCGTGGAAGCCAGCTCGACGTCCTGGGCCAGAACCTGGGCGCCAGGAATACCCTCTACGGACACCTGGAACTCGACGGGTGCGTCTCCAGGCTTGTTGTTGGTGATCTTCAGCAGGTACGTGTTTCGGATATAGCCGTCCGGGTCCAGAGTGAAGAGGGACCCTGGCACCCGATTCACGGTGGCTTCGAAGGGCAGACGCTGAGCCATGAGGGTGAAGCCGAAGGCCACCAGAGCTACCAGCAGCCCTCCGTACACCACCGTTCTCGGCCGAAGGCGCCTGACCGTTCTCCCTTCTTGCTCCGCCAGAGAGGTGTATTCCACCAGCGTTCGATGCCCCAGCCTGTCCATGACGGAGACACACGCATCGATGCACCGGGCACACTGGATGCACTCCATTTGAAAACCGTCCCGGATATCGATTCCCTGAGGACACACCACGACGCACTTTTGACAGGCGATGCACCGGCCGTCGACTGCCGCTTCCTTTCCACCCCTGGGCTCCCCTCGAGCCGGGTCGTAGCCGATGAGGAGGGTCTCGTCATCGGTGAGGGCGCTCTGGAACCGGGCATAGGGGCAGAGAAAGTTGCAGAACTGCTCCCTGAACCAGGTGAAGTCCAGGTACCAGAGGAAGGTGAAAAAGGCGACGAAGGAGTAGGCGAGGCTTCCCGAACCACCCGTCCACAGCTCTCGGGCCGGGGCGAACAGGCTGACGATGGCCATGGCCAGGAGAATGGAGACGGCCAGAAAAGAGGCCCATTTCGCCACCTTCCTCCAGACTCGGTCGAAGCTCCACCCCTGCCTGTCCCGCCGCTTCCTCTGGCTTCGATCACCCTCGATCCAAATCTCCAGAGACCGGATCCAGGTCTCCAGAAATACCGTCTGTGGGCAGGCGTACCCGCACCACAACCGGCCCCAAAGAGAGGTGAAAAAGAAGAGGGCGAAGGCCAGGAAGAGAAGGAGAAGAAGGAAGAAGAAGCTGTCGGAGGAAGTGAAGATCGTCCCGGCAAGAAACACCTGCCGAGCCGGAATATCGATGAGGAGAAGGGGGTGCCCCCCCACCATGACCCAAGGCGGGACGAGGAGAATCAGGTGAAGGGCAAAGAATGTCCAGCGCCTGAGGGTGGTGAATCTACCCGTGATGGACTGGGGGTATACCCACTCCCTGGTTCCAGAGAACCCCAGCATTTGTAGGTCTATCTTTCTCGCCGGACGTCAGATCGTCCCTGGGTCGCCACCCTCAGAGTGCTCTCCGGAGGCTTCCCCAGCTTCCTCCCCGGAACCTTCTTCGTGGGCTCCCTCGGAGCCCTCCGGCTCTCCGGATCCCTGGGTGATCTCCTCCAGAGGTATTCCCAGCGCCTCGGCGTTTTTGGCCAGTACGTATGCGGCCGCTTGGTTGATCTGTTCGGCGCTCAGAATGGAGCCCCAGGGCGCCATCCCCTTTTCGGGCACACCCTCCGTGATCGTCCGGATCACGTCCTCGGGTGCGGAGCCATGGAGCCACACTTCATCCAGGAAGCTTTGGCCGATCCCGCCCTCGAGCTGAGTCCCGTGACAGACGAAACAGTAGGTGGTGTACACCCCTTCGCCTCCCTGGATTGCTTCATCTGTCATGGCAAAAACCACATCCTCAGCGCCCTGGACGGGCCACCGTATCGCGGCTGCTGCCATCTCGGCCTGGAACTCGGCCTCCTGAGACCGATTTCCTATGAAATGGTAGTGCACCCCATAGCCGATAGCCCATAGGATACAGAGCCAGAAGAGCCCCAGCCACCAGTCCGGGAGGGGATTGTCATATTCCTCTATGCCATCCGCCTCGTCGGCGTGGCCCATTAATCGATTGGTGTCCTTGCTCACGTTTCGTCTCCATCCGTGAACGGCAGCAGGGCCGCCTCATCCATCATTGCTTTGTGCCTGGGCGTATACGCCCACCAGACCCAGCCCAAGAAGCTGACCAGGAAAAAAATCGTCATGACGCCCATGAGCCAGCCGAGGCTTACGCTCTCGGCGGCCAGTTCCAGGATCGGGTTCACTCACCGCCCCCCTGTTGGCTCGGCAAGTAGGCTTTCCCTTCTCGCCCCAAGCGCTGTAGGTAGGCGATCAGGGCCACAATCTCGGTATCGGCCGTGGTCTCCAGATTGGCGCCGGCCAGGCTGGTGGCAATCGGCTGTCCCTGGGCAGCGAGGCTGGCGGCGACTCCCTCCACTTCCGCATCGGTGTAGGGAACCCCGGACTTTTTAAGGGCTCGGACCGACGCCAGGATATCCTCCGGATCCACCGTCGCCGTCAGGAGCCAAGGATAGGGGGGCATGATGCTCCCGGGGGAGACGCTCCTCGGATCCCGCATGTGCTCATAGTGCCAGGCGTCGGGATACTTCTGCCCTACCCGTTGAAGGTCGGGCCCCATTCGTCTAGAACCCAGGAGGAAGGGTCGATCGAACTGATATTCCGGCGCCCGGGTCCACTCTCCATACCGGAGAACCTCGGCCCGCATAGGCCGGACCCACTGGGAGTGGCACAGATAACATCCCTCCCGGATGTAGATGTCCCGCCCAGCCACCTCGAGGGGGGTATAAGGGGTCACCCAATCTCCCCTTTCCGGGCCTGCCCCCGCCGTGTACATGGGGACGATCTCGACGATCCCCCCGATGAGAATGGCGATGGTGGTGGCGACGGCGAAGACCCCACCCCGGGCCTCCAACACCCGCCGGTGGAAATGGGTGTAGGCCTTCTCCGAGCCTTGGTTCTGGTCGTTCTTGGTCATGGTCGGCCTCCCCTACACCGCAGGAACGGGAGTGGGAGCCTCTCCGGAGGCCGCCGCACCCGATTCCTTGATGGTTTTCAGGAGGTTGAAGATGAAGAGCACCATCCCCGTCAGGTACAGGGTTCCGCCCAGGACCCGAATCCAGTAGTAGGGCAGAAGCTGGGTCACGGTGTCCAGGAAAATGGGATTCGCCAGCTGCCCGGCTTCGTTCACGGCACGCCATTGGAGGCCTTCCATGAGGCCGGCCACCCACATGGAGACGGTATAGAGCACGATACCGATGGTAGCCAGCCAGAAATGCTGGGTGGCCATCTTCGGGTAGGCCAGTTCTCTATGCCACAGCTTCGGCACAAGCCAATAGAGCGTTCCGAATGACATCATTCCGACCCAACCGAGAGCGCCGCTGTGGACGTGGCCGATGACCCAGTTCGTGAAGTGGGCCAAGCCGTTCACCGCTCGAATGGACATCATGGGCCCTTCGAAGGTGCTCATCCCGTAGAAGGACACGGCCACTACCATGAACTTTAGGATGGGATCGGTTCGAAGTCGATCCCAAGCTCCCCGGAGAGTCAGGAGTCCATTCAGCATCCCACCCCAGGAAGGAGCCAGAAGAACGATGCTGAAGACCATACCCACCGTCTGAGCCCAATCCGGAAGGGCCGAATAGAGGAGATGGTGGGGCCCCGCCCATATATAAAGGAAGACCAGGCCCCAGAAGTGAATGATGGAGAGGCGGTAGCTGTACACCGGCCGGTTCGCCGCCCTGGGGAGGAAGTAGTACATGAGCCCCAGGAAGGGAGTGGTTAGAAAGAACCCCACGGCGTTGTGCCCGTACCACCATTGGACAAGTCCGTCCGTCAAGCCGGCGAAAATAGGATACGACCTGAAGAGGGTGGCCGGAATCACCAAGCTGTTCACGATATGCAGCACGGCGATGGTTATGACGAAGGACATGTAGAACCAGATCGCCACGTAGATGTGCTTCACCTTCCGGATGGCGATGGTCCCGAAGAAGTTCCAGCCGAAGATCACCCACACCAGCGTGATGGCGATGTCGATGGGCCAAATGAGCTCCGCATACTCCTTGGACTGGGTCATGCCAAGGGGGAGCGTGATGGCCGCCGCCACGATGATGGCCTGCCATCCCCAGAAGTGGAGCTTGGATAGGAGGTCCGAGTACATCCGCACCTTGAGCAAGCGCTGCATGGAGTAGTAGATCCCCGTAAAGCAGATGTTGCCTGCGAAGGCGAAGATGACGGCGTTGGTGTGAAGGGGGCGTAGGCGTCCGAAGGTGGTCCATGGTAGGCCCAGGTTCGCGGGCCACCATGCGATCTGAAGGGCGATGATGACGCCCACCAGCATGCCCACCGCGCCCCAGAGAACCGTTGCACCAAAAAACTTCCGAACGATGTCGTCGTCGTAGTTAGGCGTGGGCACAGCCGTCGTTCCGACCTGTGACATGAGGCTACCGGCTTGTAAGAGGTGCTGGTTGTTGTTCCGTCTTGACAACTGCTGCCGGGAAAACTAGGCACCTTCAAGGGATCAGGCGACCCCTCATCCCTCTACTTGGCTGCGCACCCGACCTCGTGGGCTTGCCCGCCGTTCTTCGGGGCGCGAATCTTCGCCCATGTTCGGATTCATCGGTAGTGCCCTGATGGCCGGTTTCGTGGGAAGCCTCCACTGCATCGGAATGTGTGGGGTGTTTGCCGTGGCCTGCGGAGGGCGTGCCCGGGAC
>JAUXEE010000254.1 GCA_030618065.1 Gemmatimonadota bacterium | reverse complement strand
CGGTCTTTCCAACACCGCTGGGCCCGACGAAAAGGAACACTCCCTTCGGCTTGCTGGGATCCTCGATTTTGGCGTAGGAAGTTCGGATCCGATGACTGACCACCTCCAACACGTGATCCTGCCCGATGATTCTTTCTCCCAGGTGCTTCTCCAGCTCCAAGGCGGTGGCGGCCTCATCTCGCATCATCTTGCCTACCGGAATCCCGGTCCAACCCGAGATGACCTGGCCTACCAGCTCGCCATCTACGCAGACAGGGACCAGGGGGTTCTCACCCTGGAGAGCTTCCAGTTCATCGGTCAGCTTCGTCAACTCGGCTCGGAGCTCTTCCGGATCGACGGGTTCGAGTGGCGGTTCCGCCTGGGCCTCATCTCCGGTCCCTTCGGTCTCGCCCTCGACGAGTTCTTCAGCCTCGCTACCCGGGGCCGTTGCCTCCAGCCCCTCCCGTATCTCCCGAATGCTCAGGACCAGGGCAAGTTCCTTCTCCCACCGCTCGGTCAGTTGGACTTGATCTTCCTCCGTGGCTGCCCGCATCTCAGCGATTTCGGCGAGGCGTTCCGCATGGTCGGCTCCGGTTGCCTGCTCTCTCTGAAGCACCCGATCCTGGACTTCCAGGTCGTCCAACCGTCGCCTGGCGGCTTCGGCGGGAGCCGGAGTGGAACTCTGCCCCAGGGCGAGGCGGGCGCATGCGGTATCCAGCACGCTGACGGCCTTGTCGGGTAGCTGGCGATCCGAGAGGTATCGGGCCGAAAGTCTTACCGCAGCCTCCATTCCCTCATCCAGAACCCGAACGGAGTGGTGCTTCTCAAGGGGGGGCACCACGCCGCGCATCATGACCTGGCAAAGCTCCTCCGTGGGCTCCTCTACCTTGATGAGCTGGAACCGCCTGGCCAGGGCCGGGTCTTTTTCGATGTACTTCTTGTATTCCGACCAGGTCGTCGCCGCTACAGTCCGCAGCTCCCCTCGCGCCAAGGCGGGCTTGAGAAGATTCGCGGCATCGCCCTGACCCGCGGCGCCCCCGGCGCCGATCATGGTGTGGGCCTCGTCGATGAAGAGGATGATGGGCGACGGTGACGACTTGACCTCTTTGATGAGGCCCTTGAGCCGGTTTTCGAACTCGCCCTTCACCCCGGCGCCTGCCTGGAGAAGGGCCAGGTCCAGCGTCCGGATCGTGATGTTCTTGAGGACTTCGGGTACGTCACCCTGGACCACCCGCATGGCGAAACCCTCCACCACGGCGGTTTTTCCAACGCCGGCCTCTCCCACCAGAATGGGATTGTTCTGCCGCCGGCGGGTGAGGATGTCCACGACCTGCCGCACCTCGAAATCCCGTCCAAGGACCGGGTCTATCTCTCCCTGCTGAGCCCGCTCGGTCAGGTTGTGGGTGTACTGATCGAGCTTGGGGGTCTTCGTGGGTTTTCCCGGCGCACCCGGCACGTCCGGTTCTGTGCCCAATTCCTCTTCTTCCGAGGATTTCGAGGTGATGGCTCCGAAGCGCTCCTTCAGCTCTTCCGCCGAGACGTTTTCGAACTCCCGACTGATTCCGGCAGCGAGGCGGCGGAGATCCGCATCGGAGACAAGGGCGAGGATTGCGTGCCCGGTTCGGATCTGGCGGGACCCTTGCTCCAGAGAGCAGACGAGCCACGCATTTGAAAGAAGATCGACCAGTTTCGGACTCAGAGCCGGCGTTCGGGGATTCCCGGTTTTGAGGGAATCCAAGCTTTCCGTCAGCTCTTTGGCCAGACGGGATCGGTCCACCTCGAAGTGCTTCAGGATTTGGGCGGCGTCGTTGGACGTATCGTCGAGAAGCTTGGTAAGGAAATGCTCGACCTCGACGTCGTAGTGCGTCCTGCTCACGCAAAGCCCAGCAGCTCCTTCCAGGGCATTCCGAGTATCGTGATTGAGTCTTCCAACCAGGGCTCTCGGATCAACGTTCATTGCTGGGTCTCCAGTCAGATCGGAAAAGTGGTCTCGTCGGCATGGCGTGAGAAGGGTTGGGTTCGTATCCAGGTGCACCAACCGAGGGGTGGCGTTTTCTCCTCATCCGCGCCCAATACGATTCCCGGCACATCTTCACGGTGGAGGATGAGCTGAACCTCAAAATCGAATTGCCCGTCTCCAAAAAACTGCGTGATTCCCTTCAGGGCCGTGTAGGAACTTCCCCCCGGAAGGAAGTCATCGTACTCGTTTCTGCGCAGTGGGCCGATCTTCAATTGGACTCGGGCTTGAGGGTCCCAAATCTCGTCCCCCACGGCCAGGCCCTCTCCCAGACCTCCGCCCGACTCTTCGTCGTCATCGATTCGGCATTGGGAATCGAGGGATAGTCCATACCAACCGCCCTTGAACTGCACCACTTCCACCGGCACCTGGAAGTAGTCTTCCAGGAGCCGCTCCAGGGCTACCGCGCTTCGATGGCGGGACCCCAACAAACCGGAATAGAAGAGGAGAGCCTCGTCACGGATGCTCATTCTGCCTCGGAGATCTTCCGTCCCGAGCCCTATGAGATCCATCAAGCGCTGGGAGAGAGGATCATCCTCTCCTCGTTCGAAGGGGACGTAGAAGTGGGACCTCTCCCATGCTTTATAGAAGAGGGAGATGATCCGGTGATGAAAGATGTCCAGGAACTCCCTGAACCCGTCCGGATCACCCTCTTTGGCCGCTTGATCGTCAATGAGGAGGGTGTACTGCATGGGCAGGACCCCCATATGCCCGACCAGGCCCAGGAAGTTGACCATCATGTCGGCCTGGCCCTCCGGATCGAGTCGAATGTCCTGGATCTCACCGGCGGGGAAGGCGAGAGAGGGGTTCACGGAGAACCGAATGACCTCCTCCGAAGGATCCGCGAATTCCCCCACCCCTTTGCGGTCCTGGAGGCGTCGGTGCAAGAGCCGCACAGCCTGGAAGAAACTGAACGACTCAGGAGCCTCGTTCAGGGCCTCTTCCCAGGCTTCGGGCGTCAGATCAGGGGGCGGTATCCGGCTCTCGGTTCCCATTCTCTCAACGTGTAGGTCTTCCGCTTCGAGCGCACCCGGGCGACGAGGGCGCTGAAGCTGTTCATGGATGAGTACAAGGCCAGGAAGCGCTCGATCACACTGGCAAAGAGGTAGATCCCTCCTCCTGAGAAATGATCTTCATCCAGGTCGATGAAGATCCGGCGGCCCCGGGCGAAGCTGAGGCCCTGCTCACTCCTGACCCGGGCATACCACGGCTCGCTGTTCACAGCGATGATTCCCTGGACGTGCTTTTCTCCGGTACTCGAGTCACCGAAGTTGTAGAGGCTCAGGAGTTCTCTGAGGGGAGCTCCCGACCTGGGCTTGGCCCCCTCCGGGGCTGAATGTCCCTGCCATCTCTCTGGGGAATCCTCCCCAACCAGGGAGAGGTAGTTCAGGGAAAGCTGAGAGATCAACCGCCAGTGGATGGACCCATCCAGGGGCGGCTGGATCGGCTCGCTGGGGTGCATCAAGGCCACAGTGGCCCTGAGCGGCGCTCCGCCTCCCTCGAGGTCCAGGTCCCCCTTCTCGCTTCCCATGGAAAGCATCGAGGGGAGCCGTCCGTTGAAGCATGTCAGTTGGGCACTGGCAGAGGGGAACTCGGGGTAGACGGTGGTCCCGGCCTGGTCGACGAATGCGAGGCTCACATCGGTGGCCCCACCGGGAATCCACGAGCTGGCATGCCGTCTTTCGTGCCAGAACCGACCAGTTCCTTCGTCACCCTGCCGGTTTCGGTAGGAGAAGAAGGGAGCGAAGGGGATCCGCCGAGGGGCACTCGGGGTGATGGCGGAAACCTCGTCCACCGAGAAGACCTCCGGCGGAAATTCCTTCGAGCCCCGGGCCCGAAGGGTGTATTCCGTCCGTCTCTGATTCAATCGGATCGGTTCAGACTCTCCCTCGAAGAGGTTCACCACCGGGGTGCACCCCAGCCGGATGGTGTCCCGGCTGACGAATCGACTCAGGGCCTGGTCCCGCTCCGGGCCTTCGAAGGGACCGATCAGGAAGATCACCTCCGCGCTGTTTCCCTGGGCGATGGCTTGCAGCCGCTCCAACCCGGTCAAGTCGAAGAAAAAGAACTTGTAGGGGAAGGTGAAATACTCCTGTAACAACCGGT
>JAUXEE010000019.1 GCA_030618065.1 Gemmatimonadota bacterium | reverse complement strand
TTTCAGGATCTCGCTCATATGCAGGGCCCCACCACCTGGGCTGGAATAGGCTTCGCCCCGGAAGCGGTGGGGATCGAGATCCAGGGAAGCAGAAGCTTCAGCAAGACCGTCACCTTCTACGACATCGACAATGTCGAACAGTCCAGCTACGACCCCGAGACCACCGCCAGCATGCACGTCGTGGCACACCTGACTCGGGAAGTGAGCCACACCTTCTGGAGCGCGGAGATCGAACGTAGCCGGGACATGATCGTGACAGGTCTGGAGGGTCCGGAGGCCGCGCGAACTTGGAACGGGACCTCAGACGGGGATGTCGAAAGAAGCAGGCACCCCGAGGGTGGGGTAGTCAGGAGCTATGACATGACCAGTTCCGCGGTCATCGCCGATGTGGTGAGGGGAGTTCCCCGGGCCGACCATCCGTATCCGCTTTTGGGAAGCATCACCCGGACCATCCACGCCGTCATCACAAACGACGGGGTTGAGGAAGTAAGGGACATCGTGGTCACCATCACCTTCGACGGTGACAACACGGCCACCATGACCGTGGATAAGGAGTCCTGGCAGATCAACCTGGACGACAGGAACGTGAAGAGGAGGTTCCCCCGAGGGTGAACGGATAAGGGTCGAATCAGGCAGGGCCATCGGAGAGCGGAGGGGGCATTCAGCACCCTCCGCTCTCCTCTTCTTCTACCCTTTCGTCCTCCGCAATCGCCGCCAGGGCACCCTGGCCAGGAGAAGACCCGCCAGTACCATGGCCGCCACGAGGGGCCAAAAGGTGTCGGCCTTCACCTTCCAGTAGAAATGGAGAGCGCCTAAGGTAGCGGCGAGGTACACGAGCCGATGAAGCCGCTGCCATCGCCGGCCGAGCCGCCGGATCCATCCCTTTGTGGAGGTGACGGCCAGGGGCACCAGGAGAAGGAACGCACCGGCCCCTACAGTGATGAAGGGCCGCTCCACCACGTCCTCCACGATGAAGGACCAGGCGAACCCCTGATCGAGCCCCAGATAGATGAGAAGGTGAAGGCACGCGTAGAAGAAGGCGAAGAGGCCCAGAAGGCGCCGGACTTTGATGATCCGGTTCCAGCCTGAGATACGCCGGAGGGGCGTGACCGAAAGCCCCGTCAGAAGCAGAACCAGGGCCCACCGGCCAGCCAAGTGGAGGGCTTCCTCGATGGGGTTGGCGCCCAGACCATCCGTGGCGAAGCGAATTCCCGCCCATAGGATGGGAGCCAGGCCCAAAAGCCAGACGACGCTCTTCGCCATCATTGTGGAGCCCGTTCCCGGGAGGCCGCCAGGAGCCTGTCCGCAGAATGGGGTGCGTACACCCTTCTAGAACCAGCGCAGGAGATCCAGGCTCTCATAAAGGGAGGCCACTTCATCGGCGTACCCGTTGAACATCAGCGTCGGTCGGCGACGAATCTCTCCAAGGCGACGTTCCCGGGCCTGGCTCCACCGGGGATGGTCTACCTCCGGGTTCACATTGGCGAAGAAGCCGTATTCGGTGGGTGCCAACCCGTTCCAACTGCTGGAGGGCATGCCTTCCACCAGCCGAATACGAACGATGGATTTGATGCTCTTGAAGCCGTACTTCCAGGGTACGACGAGGCGGAGGGGGGCACCGTTCTGGTTCGGGAGCTCCTGGCCATAGAGCCCCGTGGCCATGAGCGTGAGCGGATGCATGGCCTCGTCCAGCCTGAGTCCTTCCACATAAGGCCAATCCAATACCCTCCGGCGCTGGCCCGGCATCTGGTCGGGGTCGTGCAGAGTGGTGAACTCGACGTACTTGGCCCGGCTCGTGGGCTGAACCCAAGCCAGGAGGTCTTTCAGGGGAAACCCCATCCAGGGGATCACCATGGACCAGGCTTCCACACACCGGAGGCGGTAGACCCGCTCCTCGGAGGGAAAGCGGCCCAGGATGTCTTCTATGGCATAGTCTCCGGGACGCTCGCACTGCCCCTCGATGGCCACGGTCCACGGCCTGGTCCGGAAGTCGCCGGCATTCCGAGCGGGATCGGCCTTACCCGTCCCGAACTCATAGAAGTTGTTGTACTCGGTGACGTGTTTGAAGGGCGTGAGTTCGTCTCCCTGGGATCCGATGACCGCAGCCTCGGCCTCCTCTCCCGTGAGATCGCCGGCAACCAAAGCTCCTGGGGCCACCGCGGCCAGGAGGGCGACCCTCCCCGCCTGTCCGATGAACTTCCGGCGGTCGAGGTACATCTCGTACGGTGTGATCTCCGACTCGGAGATCTTCTTGGGCTTACGAATCAGCATCGCTTGGAAGTCCGTTTGGGTGACCTGGGAGTACTCTAACCAAAGAGGACCCGGGTAGGTTCCACTGGGACCCCAAGCGCTACCGGCTGGGCAGGTACTTCTTGGGAAACTTGGCGACTACGGTATAGACCGGATCCACGATGTTCGCCACCGTGCTCTCGGCTAACTGACCCAGGAGCTGATAGGCGTCCCACCGGCCGAAGCCGTAGTCTTCTTCCAGCCACTCCACCAGCTCGATGTGAGCGAGACGAAAGGCATCGATGAGAGGACGAGCGCTCCCGGCCACCATGATATATTCGTCGTTCTCGATGCGGGGCCAATCGATGGTCTTCCCCCTGATGAGGTCGATCTCCAGAATCACGTCCATGGAGGTTTCGAGTCCGCTTCCATTCACCTCACCGTACCCCTGCCTGGCGTGACCATCACCGAAATAGAAGTAGGCGCCGTCATGGAAGATGGGGAGGTAGACCGTTGCTCCGGGACGGATCTCCTGGGCGTCCATATTGCCACCGAAGTTTCCCGGCCAGAGGCCACCGAAGGCCTCCTCACCCCTGGGGGCAACAGCGACCCGGCCCAGCATCGGCTGGAGGTCGATGGTGATCTCTCCCATTTCACTGCCGGGAAGATCCGTTGTGCCGGTCATGGCCTCCAGATCCAGTTCCCACAAGTACCGGTGTTTCGGGGTAGGGTCGTTCAACATCCGCACCCGGCTGTCGGCGGTAAGGCCCCCGAAGTTGGGCCCGATATTGGAGGCGGCATACTCGTAGTTGGGCTCCACCTTGTGCACCTTCACCACAAGGATGTCGTTGGTGGTCGCGCCTTCGATGTAGAAAGGCCCCACCTCACCGGGAAACGCTCCCCCCTCTGGGCTGAAATACCCTCCCCAGTTCGTTTCCGAGATCAGGACCGTGCCCGGCTTGATGGTGAGGACCGGGTCCCGAACGGCGAAGGTGGGTTGGGCGACGGAGGGTGAGAACCGGACCGTGTCCGGCGTTTGGGCGTCGAGACAAGCCCCGGACCAAGGGACCGCCAACAAGAAACTCCCGAAAGCAACGGATACAAGACTTGAACGAAACATAGGCCTGGCCTCCTTTACCCAGCCGGCTTTACCCAGCCAGGAAATCCACCGCGAGATGAGCAAGGGCCCGTACCCCCAAGGGGAGGGCGGCTTCATCGGCAAAGAAGTAAGGAGAGTGGTTGGGGTAGGCTTGCTGTAGCGGGACGGAATCAGGTATGACTCCGAGGAAGAAATAGAGGCCGGGGATCTCACGTTGGTAGTAGGAGAAATCCTCGGCGCCGGTGGTGGGGGGCGACGGAGAAGCTTTCCCCGGACCGGCGACACGCTCCAGAGTGGGCGCCATTCTCCGGGTCAGATCCGGATCGTTGTAGGTGATGGGGAGGCCACGGGAAAGGGACACCTCAGCCGTGGCTCCAGCACTCTCGGCGATACCCGCCACTGTCCTTCGAATCCGCTCCTCGATTCGCCCCTGCATGTCCAGGTCCAGAGTCCGGACCGTACCCACCATGACCACGCTGTCCGGGATGATGTTGCTCCGTAGTCCACCATGGATGGAAGCGATGGTGACCACGGCCGGCGCCTGAGTGATGTCGGACTGACGGCTCACGACGGTTTGAAGGCCCATGACGATCTGGGCCGAAACGACCACCGGGTCCACACCACCCCAGGGCATGGCCCCATGGGTCTGCCTCCCCCGAACCGTGATCCGGAGAGTTTGGGAAGAGGCCATGGCCCCTTCCGCACGATATCCGATGAACCCTGTGTGTTGCGGCATGACGTGGAGTCCAAAGATCGCGTCGGGCCGTGGGTTCTCCAGGACACCTTCCTGGACCATGAGGGAGGCGCCGCCCTCCTCCCCGGGGGGAGCCCCCTCCTCGGCGGGTTGAAAGATGAACTTCACCGTCCCGGGCAACCGCTCTCTCATCCCAGCCAGGACCTCCGCCACCCCCATGAGGATGGCCATGTGGTTGTCATGACCGCATGCGTGCATGACCCCCACCTCCTGGCCGTTGTACTCCGTGGTGGCTTTCGAGGCGAAGGGAAGGTCAACCATCTCGGTGACGGGGAGGGCGTCCATGTCGGCGCGGAAGGCCACCACCGGCCCCGGTCGCCCTCCACGGAGAACGCCCACCACTCCCGTGTGGGCCACCTCGGTCTGGACTTCCATCCCCAAGGATCGGAGATGCTCGGCAATGATCCCTGCCGTCCGAAACTCCCTGTTTCCCAGCTCCGGATGGGCGTGAAGATCACGGCGCCAGGCCACGACCTTCTCCCTTACTTCCTCCGCCCTGGCATCCACTTCGGACCGAAGGGCCGCTTGATCAGCTTGCTGGGCATGGGCCGAGCCCCAAGGAACCGGCAGGGCGGCCAGGAAGAGCAGAAACAGGATGAGTGTCGTACCCACGCGAACTTGGGTCATGAATTAGGCTCCGTCCCTCAGACGTCCAGGTTCTTCACGTATTTGGCGTTCTTCTCGATGAACAGTTTTCTGGGCTCCACGTCGCTCCCCATGAGCTCGTCGAAGAGGCGGGAGGCCATGGCTCCGTCATCGATATCCACCCGAAGCAAGGTCCGGGTTTCCGGGTCCATGGTGGTCTTCCAGAGCTGGTCCGGATTCATCTCCCCCAATCCTTTGTACCGCTGGACAGAGATACCCTTTCCGACCTCCTCACCCTTCCCATTTCCCAGTCGCCGAATGTATTCCCTGCGCTCCGTCTCCGAGTAGGCGTAGAACTCCTGCTTCCCTTTGTGGACCCGGAAGAGGGGTGGCTGGGCGATAAAGATGTGCCCAGCGTCGATGAGCTCCCGCATCTGGCGGAAAAAGAAGGTGAGGAGAAGGGTTCGGATGTGGGCCCCGTCCACATCGGCATCGGTCATGATGATGATTTTATGGTACCGGAGAGTCTTGAGGTCGAAATCGTCCTTGATGCCGGCCCCGATGGCCGTGATCATGGCCCGGATTTCTTCATTGGAGAGAATCTTGTCGATTCGGGCCCGCTCCACATTCAGGATCTTCCCTTTCAGAGGGAGAATGGCCTGGTAGGAGCGATCCCTGCCCTGCTTCGCTGACCCACCGGCCGAGTCACCCTCGACGAGGTAGAGTTCGCAAAGGGAGGGGTCCGAGATAGAGCAGTCGGCCAACTTTCCAGGCAAGACCCCGCTCTCCAGAGCGCTCTTCTTCCGCGCCAGATCCCGAGCTTTCCGGGCCGCCTCCCGCGCTCGAGACGCCTGGACGGCTTTCTCGATGATGCTCCTGGCGGCCTTGGGATTCTCGTCCAGGAAGATGGCCAACTGCTCGTTCACGGCAGTCTCCACCGCCCCCCGAACCTCCGAATTCCCAAGCTTGGTTTTGGTCTGCCCCTCGAACTGGGGCTCCATGACCTTCACGCTGAGGACGCAGGTGAGACCTTCCCTGACGTCGTCCCCCGAAAGTCCCTCTTCGGCTTTCTTGAAGAGGTTGTTCTTCCGCCCGTAATCGTTGATGGTCCGAGTGAGCGCCGCCTTGAGCCCGGTGAGGTGGGTCCCCCCTTCGTGGGTGTTGATGTTGTTCACGAAGGTGTGGGTATTCTCGCTGAAGCCATCGTCATACTGCATGGCCAGCTCGATCTCCGCTTCGTCCCGGCTGGTTTCGAAATAGATGATCTTTGGATGCAGAGGTTGGCGGCTGCCCCGAAGGTAATCCACGAAGGCCGCCAGGCCTCCCTCGTAGTGGTACTCCTCCACCCGCTGAGGCTGTCCGTTGTTGGGCCGATCGTCCTTCAGGGTGATCTCCAGCCCCTTGTTGAGGAAGGCCAACTCCCGGAGGCGGTTCGAAAGGGTATCGAAGTTGAGCTCCAACACTGTAAAAATGGCCGGGTCCGGCTGGAATCTGACGGTGGTCCCCCTCCCCTTGGCTCTGCCAAGCTCCTCGAGCTCGGTCTCTTTGATCCCCCGGATGTAGCGCTGCCTGTACTTCTTCCCATCCCTGGTGATCTCCACCTCCAACCACTCGGAAAGAGCGTTTACCACGCTCACCCCTACCCCGTGGAGCCCCCCCGAGACCTTATAGCTGGATTTGTCGAATTTCCCCCCGGCGTGGAGGATGGTCATGGCCACCTCCACCCCCGGGACTCCCTCCGTTGGGTGAATATCCACCGGAATGCCCCGGCCGTCATCCACCACGGTGACCGAATCATTCTCGTGGATGGTGACCTCCACCTTGGAGCAGTACCCGGCCATGGCCTCGTCGATGGAGTTGTCCACGACCTCGTAGACCAGGTGGTGGAGGCCACGGGCAGAGGTGGAACCGACATACATCCCGGGCCGCTTTCTCACGGCCTCGAGCCCTTTCAATACCTGGATTTGCCGGGCATTGTACTCGGTTTCCACGCCCTTGCCTGAGCTATCCGTTTTCTTTGCCGTCATCGAGTTGGGTCCTCCGCTAGCACGAACACGATCTTCTCGAATAGAGCTTCCGTTCGGCCCTCATTCACACGCCGAAGGATCTCCACCTTCATGAGGTTCAGCTCCATGAGCCAGGAACTGGACCGTACCTCTACGATCAGGGCCGCTTCCCGAGCTCCCTGAGCCCGGGTCACCCTTGCGATGGCCTCTCCCACCCGGTCGTCCCACTCATCTACCGCCTCGGCCCTCAAAACCGGCTCCCGCAGTCCCGATTTCTCAAGAAAATCTCCCAATACTTCGCTGACTTTCTCGGGACCCACCTTCTTCTTTCTCGCCATGGTCACCTTCACCAGTACAACTCCCCACCCCGGATCTGCCATCGAGGAAGGGAGTCTCTCCGGAGCCGGATATCGCTCTCCTTGGGAACGGTGAGGAGGACCTGTCCCGTCTCTTCTTCTTCCATGAGGGACAGAATCCTTTCGCTTCGTCCCGGATCGAGCTCAGCGAACACATCATCCATGAGGATGATGGGCTCCTGTCTCCGCGCCTCTCTTATGGTGGCAACTTCCACCAGCCGGAGGGCCAGAGCTGCGGTCCTCCGCTGACCCCCCGAGCCGTACTCTCGTAGATCTCGCGGGGCCTCCTCCTCGGTTACCGAAAGGAGGAGGTCATCCCTCTGAGGGCCCACCACCGTGTTTCCGAGACGGCCCTCCCGATCACGAGCCTCCAGGAGGGCCACCCGAAAGGCCTCGACGATCTCCTCTCGGTCCCGGGCCCCCCCAAGCTTCAGCCCGGGCTGGTACTCGAGCTGCCCCTCCCGGGCCCCCGAGACCCGTTGATAGTATGAGGAGAACTCGCCCCGCCACCTTTCCACCCACTGGAGCCGCGCTTCCATCACCCAGGCCCCGCTTTCCGTGAGTCCCTCGTCCCATACCTCCACCGTCCCCCGCCCCCGTCCGTCCCGCAATGCGGCGTTTCGTTGGCTGAGTATGTGGCGAAACCGCTGCAAGATTCCGAGGTAACCCGGCACGTTCAGGGAAAGAACGATGTCCAGAAACCTCCGTCGCGCCCCGGGGCCATTGCTAATCAGGGCCACATCGGCGGGAGAGAAGACCACCGCGGCCAGTCGGCCCAACCCATCACCCAGGCGCGCCGGCTCCTCCCCGTCCAGGGTGATCTTCTTCCTCTTTCCCCTGTTCTGAAAGGCTGCGGCCACCTCTACCCGGTCCTCGGGAGCCGACCCATCCAGGGATCCCACTACCCGAAAAAAGTCCTCCCCAAAGGCGACAAGTCGATCATCCCGGGACCCTCGGAAGGACCGGAAGGTCTCAAGGTAATAGATGGCCTCGAGGAGATTCGTCTTTCCCTGAGCGTTTTCGCCGACGATGGCGACGCCTTCGGCTGGGAGGTCCAGCTGCTGTTCGGCCAGGTTCCGGAAATGCCGGATCTGGAGCCCGCTCAGGTACACAGCGGGATGCGCGGAAGGATCCCTTTCAGCATGAGGAAATTTAGCCCTTCGGAGGCCTTTTGGCTACCCCGCCTCAGGTACCGAAAAGCCTTTTGCCATAAGGAGTTTCGATGTCTTGGGGCAGCGTTCTCAGTGCCCCTTCGGCAGCGTTCTCAGTGCCCTCTCAGCGGCCCTTGAATTCGGGCTTTCGCTTCTCCAGGAAGGCGGTCATTCCCTCCCTCATGTCCTCCGTAGAAGCCAGGAGCCCGAAAAGGGTGGACTCCACCCCGGTAGCCTCCACAAGGGTCGTGTCCAAGCCTCGGTAGATGGACTCCAGTACCATGCGTACAGCGAGAGGCCCATTTTTCGTGACTTTTCGCAGGATTTCCTTGGCTCGGGCCAGCAGTTCTTCCTGAGGAACGACATGGGTGATCAAGCCCATGGCCAGGGCTGCGTCAGCATCGATCATCTCGCCGGTGAGGGCCATCTCCACCGCCCTGCCCAAGCCGACCAGGCGAGCCAACCGGACCGTTCCTCCATAGCCGGGAATGATTCCCAGCCCGACCTCTGGAAGGCCGAATCGGGCGTTTTCCGAACCCACTCTCATGTGGCAAGCAAGTGCAAGCTCGCAACCGCCTCCAAGGGCGTAGCCCCCCACCGCAGCCAGAACCGGTTTCGGGAAGCGTTCGATGGTCCTGAAAACCCCCTGACCCGTTCGACTGACCTGGACCCCGGACAGGGCATCCATCTTGGCCAGCTCTCCGATGTCGGCACCCGCAACGAAGGCCTTGTCGCCGGCCCCGGTCACGATGACGCCGCGGACCTGGTCATCGTAACGAAGGCTATCGAAGGCCTCCCCCAGCTCGGTGAAGACCTCGGCGTTGAGGGCATTCAACCTCTCCTGGCGATCCAAGGTGACGATGGCCAGATCGCCATCCCAGGAAACGTTGATATTCTGGAGATCGCTCATGAGGTTCCTTCCCTTTTCGGCTCGGGCCGTCTTCGGAATCTCTGACCAGGAGCCTGAGACTCCTGGGTCATACTTGAAAAGGTAGGCGGGCAAAAATGGTGGCGCCAGGATCCCGGAACTCCACCCTGAAGTCTACCCTGACTCGACTCC
Organism: Gemmatimonadota bacterium; assembly: GCA_030618065.1. Lineage (GTDB taxonomy): Bacteria > Gemmatimonadota > Gemmatimonadetes > Longimicrobiales > Gaopeijiaceae > JABDNZ01. The sequence goes on along the minus strand of JAUXEE010000019.1, from coordinate 6,591 downwards.
CTACCAACCAGGACCCAACGGCCCATTTCGGTTTCCCAGCTTCCTGCCTACCTTTTGGTCCATCCCCGCGAAAGCCGGGGAGAATCCGGGGATGTCCCCCAGACAGAACCATAAAGTCAGGAGAGAAGAAGGATGGCCCGGTCCCTGAATAAGATAATGCTCATTGGCAACGCCGGCAGTGATCCCGAGATCCGGATGACGCCCTCCGGCTCGAAGCTGGCGAAGTTCTCGCTGGCGACGAGCCGGACCTGGAAGGACCGGAACGAGCAGCAACAGGAAAAAACTGAGTGGCACCGGTGCACGTTCTGGGGCAAGCTGGCTGACATCGTCGAACAGTGGGTCCATAAGGGCGACCGACTCTTTATCGAGGGCCGAATCGAATACAGCCAGACCCAGGACGACCAGGGTGGCACTCGTTACTGGACGGACATCGTGGTAAACGAGATGGTCATGCTGGGTTCTGGGCCGGGTGGCCCATCGGACGGTGGAACTCGAGGGGGCCCCCCCATGGGCGGACCCGATGTCCCGGGTGGCCCTGTCACCTCTCCGATCTCGGAGCCCGACGACGATTTGCCCTTCTGAGTAGTGGAGCGGGCCCCGTCAATCTCGGGGCCCGCCTCCTTCATTTTCCCTGGCGAAATCCCCAATCCGTCGGAAGTACTCTGAGCCACCCACCCAAAACACGTCGTTATGCCCTGCCCTCGGAACCGCTAGCCACTCCTTGGGTCCCCTCCCTGCGTCCAGGACCTCTCTTCCCATGGCCAGGGGAACCAACTCGTCCTCGGCGCCATGAATGACCAGAAGAGGGGCATCCACTCTCCCTGCCCAATCCCGAGTGGCGAAGCGCCCTTCGAGGCGGGAAAAAAGGAAGGCGGGAAGAAACGGATAGACCGATCGCCCAATCGCCTTCAGGGAGGTAAAGGCCGACTCCAGCACTAGCCCTCCCGGGGCTTGGTTTGCGGCAAGGCGGGCTGCGACGGCCGCCCCCATGGACCGACCGAAGATTACGATTCGTGCCGGATCGCCCTCTTGTTCCAGGAGAAAGGTCCAGCCTGCTAGCGCGTCCTGAAAAAAGCCCTTCTCCGACGGTTTTCCCCCGCTACCCCCGTAGCCCCGGTATTCCAGGAGCAGAACGGATAACCCCTCCCGGAGGAGGCCCTCGGCGATGGGCGTTCGATGACTGATATCCCCAGCGTTCCCGTGGAAGAAGAGGACCGAGGGAACGGGACCAGGACCATCCCCCTCCACCTCGTACCACCAGGCATGAATGTCGATTCCGTCTGCCGTGGTGAGGACGATGTTTCTGCCGGCAACACCCTGAAGAACCGGAGGAACACCCGGATCGCCCCGCGAGGGTTGAAAGAGGAGAAACTCTGCAACGGAAGGCGAAAAGACCATGAGAGCCCCCCCTAGGAGGACGAGGGAGAGGAATACCTGAAAACCGAAACGGGAGGCCGGCATCCTGAACAACGAGCCGGGGAAGGGGTGAGGAACTTCAGCTCGGGTCGTCGTCATCCGAGCCCGGGCGTTCCGACTCCCAAAGGCCCATCAGGTATTCGTCAAATTGCCCCGGATCCGCCTTGTAGTCACGAATCCAGACTTCGAAGGGAGGAAGTGCCAACTTTCGGGACACACGTCCAGTGGCCAGGTCCACCATCCGGCCATAGCCCAAATCCTCGGACACCCCCGCTTCACGGGCAGCATCCTGGGCCAGGACGAACATCTCGTCAGGGCTCAGGAGGAGGAGTATGTCCGCCACCCGAGCCGAACAGTAGTCGAGGTACTTCGCTCTGAGAACTCCTTCAGGCTCAGCACCTCCCGAATTGGGCGGCGAGGCCCCGCCCTCGGCTATCACGTACCCACCTCCTGCGAGAGGGAAACGCCAACGCCATACGTTTATGCCGACTCGCACAAGCGTCAAGTTTTTCGTGAAAATAAAAACGCGGCCCCTTTAGGGGAGCCGCGGGTCAAATGGGCCGACTTCCGTGATGGATGAGAGTCAGGAAAGCGTCGGAGGAGGAGCTCCCTCAGGAGTGATTGAACCCTCCTTTTGATCCCTCAGGTGTCGATATATGGAGCGCCGCGTAAGCCCGTACAGAATCACCCGGCTCAAGAACTCAGGGTCGGTCCGCTGGACCTCTTCGGCCTGAGCGGCGATATCCCTTGGGAGTCGGACATTGATCTGGACGGAGCGGGTTTCCCACATCGCCTTACCTCATAACGGCTTAGAAAAAAAACGTAGGAATTCAAAGACCCGGACGTGGCCGTAGCCGCGACGACCTGACGTGGTGGAGGGTGAAGAATTCCTGGAACGCTTCGAAATTAAAAGGGGTTTCTGTGGGACGCAACCCCTTTGTGGACAGAAAAGAAAAAGACTCTCGTTTTCGTAACTTGTTGTATAACAAGCACTTAAGAAATCACAGAAAAAGGCGAATCCACTTGTTCCCACTCTTGAGGAGAAGTGGATTATTCCAAATTTTAAAAACGTAAGTCTAATGGCCCTTAAGGGTTTACCAGACCGGGAACGGAAAAATCCATTCCAGGACTGTCACAGATTATTTGAAATAATGCTCTCTACGGAAGGGTCGACCGGAGGAAGGCTTGGAGGGTCTGATTGTGGAAGCCGAGGAAGCGATTCCGGATCTCGTCCGGGTCTTCTTCCCGGAAAATGTCGGCGGTCCGAACCGTCTCCTCCTCGCCGAGGGGATTAAAAACGATGAAGCCACGCCAGGCCTCGTCACGGCGAAAGAGGTTGAGGGTCGCACGCCACCTCCGACCACCCTCCATCTCCATCCCCCGGGACTCTACCGTCACCGGAGGGGAAGAACGACGGTGGGCGGGGGGAGAGTCGAATTCCTCTCGTATATGAGCGTCGAGATATTCGCCGCGGTCTCTCTCCCAGACATCCCGAGGCGGCAGAGGAATCAGCTCTTGAAGGAAGACGAGGAAGGTGGCCAGTGGATCTTTTTCCACCTCCTTTCCCGTTTTCCGACCCCACTCTCTGGCTTTTGCATAGAGAGGTCGGATGACTTCTTTGGGGAGGATCGACACCAAACCCTTGGTTTGGCGACGGCAATATTCCTCGTAACGAGAATCGAGGTCCGGATCCTCAACGACCCCCGGGGGGGAAGCGATGTGTGGTCCAGAGCGATGGGGATAGCCTTGAAGGGCGGTCATAGAGGTTCGATCGATCTCAGTGGACAAAGGTCCCACCCACGTTGGGCGAGCCGGCCAGAGGTTGGATTTGTTCCCGGGGCTCCCGAAGACGGAGGCGAGAGAGAGTCTCCCTGGCCCCAAAGGTCTCCAGGACCTCCTGAAGGGCACGATACCGGTGGGGTTCGAAACGAGCCAGAAGATGGGCCAATCCCTCACGGATCTCTCGGACCTGGGCTCGGGCTTCCGAAAAGGTGAGGGGCAGAGGGAAGCGAACTTGATAGGAGAGTCCCTCTGTCCCTCCTGACGAGAGGACCCGCCTCAGGTCACGGTTGGGGAACGCAGCCCGGAGGGCATCCTCCAGGACTTCGTCAGGTTCACGAAAGGCGGTGCCAAAGAGCAACGCATTCCCATCAGAATCCAGACGGGCCCGGGCAAGACGGCCTCGCCCCATGGCGATTCGCACCGAAGTGCCTTCGTGAAGGTCCAGATCTCTACATATGTCCCGAAAACCGATGCGGAGGAGGATGGGGCGGGAGAGAGGACCATACCCGGTCCTCAATAGGACCCGCAGAGCCAGGTCGAAACAATAGGGAGCCAGGGCCCGACGTGCCTGTTTCCCCTGGGCTGAAGGATCAGCAGCGACGCGGAGGAGCTGGTGAACGTGCTTGAGGGTGGGCTCATAGACCCAATCCAGGACCACCAGTTCGGTGCTCAGGTCCAGTTGTTTCACCTGAGCACTCCCTAGATCCAGGACCTGGGAGGCCGACGCGAACTCGCCGTCCAGGACCAGAGCCAAACCGATGTCCTCGATCCGGCCTTCTGGAAGATCCGCCTCGTTCACGTTCCGGTACTGAACCACTGCCCGACTCAATGTCACCTGACAAACGCCAGGCACATCGGCCATTGCTTCGGGCCGAGACACCGATTGGGGCGTAGCGAGATCTGGGGACAGCTCCGTCATGTAGAACCACCCTCCGTTCGTTCTCCCCTTGGAAAAGACAGGGATTTGAACGATAACCATTTGTTTATCGACCTCGCAAGAATGATGTTTTCCACTCATCCGCTGAAGGGCGACGACTCCTCTTACCGCTTGCACCCGTACCCTCGTCCGGGCATCTTTTGACTTCTTCGGGTTAGCCCCCTTTGCCCTGAACATTTCAGAGAAAGCCTGGAGCCCCTCAACCTTGGACCGCCTTCGCCGCCGATCCGTGGCCTTCCTCGAGCGTGGGGAGGAGACATGGGCGTGCTTCCTTGTCACCTTTCTGGGCCAAAATCGCCAATGGTACGGCTACTTCTCCTTCCGTCCCAAAGACGGAGAGGTGGTGGAAGACGAGGTGCGAACCGCCGACATTTTCCGGGAAGCGTCGGAGGCGGAGATCGACCACAAAGCCCGGGGACTTGGGCGCCCCCTCCTGTCCGGCCTTCTGACTTCAGCCCTTCACACCCGGGAGCGTACGCAGGGGGAATCCCCCAAGCTCCGGCGCTGGTTCCGAACCATGCTCTCGGAGAACTCCCAGGGATTGGCCGGGACCTGGCCGTGGGAGGCCGATGGCGCGGAGGCAGAACTCGACATGGGGAAGCTTCGGTCTCTGTACGCATCCTACCGGTTGGACCAGGTGTGCCATTTCATTGCCCTCGTCCATCCGGGAGATTTCGAGGAAGCGGTTGCACAGATCCTCGAGGGGAGGTCCATGGACTTCAGCTCCAAGGATGTCATCCAGTTCGCCATGATGGTGGTGGAGTTCATCGAAACCCTCCTGCCGCTTCCTCCTTTCGAGGTTTGGGCCGAGGACTTCCTGGAGAATATGAGGGACTACGCTCTCTACACCCACACCCTCCACCGTGAGGGACGGTTGCCTTGAAAACCCTCTTTTCCTAACTTGAGGTGCTTATTTCGAAACCACTGAAGGGAGCGTGATCAGTTTGGAAGTCCTCGTCCAGGATAACGAAAGTCTCGACCGGGCACTTCGCCGGTTCAAGAGAAAGGTCCAGCGATCCGGACTCTATTCCGAGCTTCGGAAACGGCGGTTCTACGAGAAGCCCAGCGCCCAGCGGAAGAGGAAGAAGGAAGCGGCTATTCGGCGGGAGCGACGGCGGCAACGGCGTCAGAAGCCCTAAAGGCCGGCTGTACTCCCTCCTGAAGGTGGGGAGGGAGGGAATCAAGAGAGGCTCTCCTGCCTGGGAGAGCCTTTTGGCATTGTCTTCTTCCCGCCCGGGTGTCTGTCCGCACTCAGGGATGCTCTGCACAAGTGGAGCGTCCTTAGGCAACTCGCCTCAGAAACAGGCCCCCTAAAGACTCCCATGGTTCAAGAGATCCAGGCGGAAGGCACTCTTCCGCCAGCCGGATCAACAGGAGCAAACGCCCGTTCCAGTCTCGAAGAGAGGAGGGCGTCAGGCCTGACGTCGCCGTCACCCACCGACAGAAATTCCCGTCTGAAGCGAACCCCAGCCGGGAGGAAGCCGATAGGGTCGTTTCTTCAGCTTCGCCAAGGATCCTGGCGGCGGCCAAAAGACGAAACCACCGAAGATATCGAGATGGAGAGGAGAGGCCTCGACGGCGGAAACGCGCTTTCAGGGCACCGGGGGAAAGGCCAAAGGCCTCTCCAAGCAAGGTCAGAGAAGAATACCGGATTGGGAATTCAAGGATCCGTCGGCAGAACCCCCTGAGTTCCGGAGGTAGGCCCCGACCCACGATGTGGGTCAGATCGGAGAAGGCATCTTCCACCCAGTCGGATTCCCGGGCCACCTCTGCCATGAGACTCCGAAGTCGAAGAGCTGTGTCGTCGATAGAGGTGACGGCCAGACCATCGACTTCCCAAGCGGCCTCCCAACTCCGAAGGGTGGGCCCGCTCACCGCCAGAACCGGAACGTTCAAGCACCGCCAATCGAGCTCGCCGCCCAGCTTCCTCTGATCCTCGGCTCGGCAGACGAGGAGTCGAGGGTATCCGATACGGAGGGCCTGCCGCACATCTTCAAGCCTGTGGAAGACGTCCTCCTCGGGGAGGGCTGCCCTTCTCACGGCTGACCGGAGGGCCCGATCCTGAATGGGCGCTAGAATCATGGTCGAAAGTATCGGCCCACTGGGGAACTATCGCAACTCCGCATCGCCCAGAAGGTCCTTGGCTACCCCATGAAAGTGCCGCCGGACCCACCTGCGCCAGGAGGAGGGTGGCGGCTCCAGGCTCTCTCCCGCCTCGAGGCGATCAAGGATCCCCTCGATCTCGGCCCTGACCTCCAGGAGACGGCGCTTGTGGTAGAAGCCCGTGATCCAACAGAGTCCCCCCAATACTGCCGATCCCACGGCGATCCCCGCCGCCACCCCCAGAGCCGCAGGACCGGCTGCCGCGATGGCCAACCCCACCCCGACTCCCGCTCCGGCTCCACCCCCCAAACCGCCGATAAGTCGGAGGCCAAGCGGTCTTAGGAAGACAAGGG
>JAUXEE010000244.1 GCA_030618065.1 Gemmatimonadota bacterium | reverse complement strand
TTGTGTTATGGCCCATGGCCGGCAGGTCGAAGCCCTCCAGAATGTTGAGCATCTCGACCAGAGCCGTTCCCCCCGAGCTGGGCGGTGGCATGCTGATGATGTCGTAGCCCTTGTAGGTTCCCTGAATGGGAGTCCGTTCCTGGGCTTGGTACCGAGACAAATCCTCCTCAGTGATCATCCCCCCACCCCGCTCCATCTCCTTTGCGATGAGCCGGGCAGTCTCCCCCAGATAGAAGCCGTCGCGGCCCTGGTCCCGGATTCGCTCCAGCGTCCTGGCAAGGTCCGGTTGCTGCCAGATCTCCCCTACTTCATAGGGCTCCCCGTCCTTGGAGAATTTCGCGGTGCTGGCCGGGTATCGTTCCATGGAACGGAGGATCCGCCCCATGGACCCAGCCAAGGACTCCGAGAGATCGAACCCCTCCCCAGCCAACTGAAGGGCCGGGCCCACCAGGCGTGCCCACTGCCCACTCCCATACTTCTCGTGAGCCATGGCGAAACCGGCCACCGTCCCGGGAACTCCGACGGCCAGATGGCTGCCGTGATGGATCTGAGACGAGTACTCCCCATTTTCGTCCAGGAACATCTCCGCGTGGGCCGATAGAGGCGCCTTCTCTCTGAAATCCAGAGCTGTGCTCCGTCCATCCGGAAACCGAATCACCATGAACCCGCCCCCGCCGATATTCCCGGCGGTGGGATGCACTACCGCCAATGCGAAGCCGGTGGCGATGGCAGCATCCACGGCATTTCCCCCTGCCCGTAACACCTCAGCCCCGACCCGGCTGGCCATGGCGTTGGCCGATACCACCATTCCGTTGGCCGCCTGCTGGGGACCGGGCCCATCGACCAGGACGGCCGGTATGGCCGAGGTCGCCTCCTGGGTCGGTTCACAGGCGGGGAGTCCCAGCAGAAGTCCGAGGACGAGAGCCAGGGGGAAGAAGGAAAAAGAACGAAAGAGCCGTGGGGCCATGGTTAGCATGGTCGAATCCAATGGGTTAGCCCTCTCCCCACCAGAAAGCGGGAGAGGTGGTGACTCAACATTCACACCCAGGGAAAAAAGGGCGGCGGCCGCCTTTCGGCAAGGCGCCCCGGCCGACTCAGTCGCCGGCTGCCATAGCCGGGTTTCTCAGATCGGATCGGAAGATCACCTCCTCCGGGGGCACGTTGGGCTTACGCAGGGATCGGAACGCCTCCACCACCATCAGGATACCCAGGACGAAGAGAAACACCGAAACCCATCGGACCGGCGTGGCGGTGGAGCCGGAGAAGGCCAGCATGACCGTCGCAGTCAGCGTCATTCCAACCATGAAGACCATGGGGATCCCCGCGAACTGCCAGGTCCGCCCGGTTCGTTTGAGCCACACCGTCACGGCCAGGAGAGCCAAACCGGCAAGGAGCTGATTGGTGGCCCCGAATACCGGCCATATGGCTCGCCATACCGGAATGACCTGACCCGCCGGGGTGGTGTAGCTCATAAAGGCCATGATGGCCGGGAGAACCAGGGTCAGAATCGTGGCCGTCCAACGGACCTTTGCCTCGGCATTGTCCCAACCAAAGAACTCCTGGAGGACATAACGGGCCAAACGGGTGCAAGTGTCCAAGGTGGTGAGGAGGAAGGTGGACAGGGCCAGAAGCCCCAACATGGTCCCGTACTGGATGGGAATCCCCAGCGTATTGAAGAACTTCCCGATCCCGGCAGAAAAGAGGCCTACAGGATCGCTTCTGAGGGCCTCTACGCTGAAGGTGAGACCCATGACCGTCCCCAGAGCGATGATGGCCACGATCCCCTCGACCAGCATGCCCCCGTACCCGATCCTCCTGGTGTCGGACTCGCACTTGATCTGCTTGGCCGTGGTCCCCGACGACACGATGGAGTGGAACCCGCTGCAGGCACCGCAGGCCACGGTGATGAAGAGGATGGGAAAGAGAGGCCCCAAGTGGGCAATCTCAGTGAAGGCCGCATTCCTGGGATCCACCAGGGCAGGCCAGGTCACGGCCACCCCACCGGTTAGCGTCCCCACCACGATCCCCAGACCACCCCCCAACACCGTGATATAGAGGAGGAAGCTGGAGAGGTAGTCTCGGGGTTGGAGGAGGATCCAGACCGGGGTTACCGAGGCCACCAGACAGTAGACCAGGAGGAGGAAGACCCACATGTGCTTGGGGTCGGCGAAAAATGCCGGGATGTAGCTCCCATCCGAATGGATCTGCGTCGAGAACCCGATGGCGACAAGAAGGGCCAGCAAGAAGATGAGGGTGGAAGCCCAAATCGGCATCTTGGTCCGGCTGTTCACGATCCCCAGAAGGATGGCGAGGAGGATGAAGATCCCGCTGGCCACCGCCACCCCCGTACCCTGGGCGGTTTCCATTCCGGACGCGTCCCGGGCATCGATGAAGCTCACGGCAGTCAGGTCCATGAACACCACGATGACGTACACCATGGTGAGCCAGATGAAGGCCAGGAAGAGCCGGAAGGAGAAGGGAGTCATGTAGTCTTTGGCCAGCTCGGCCACCGAGCGGGCCTTGTGGCGGACGGAAGCCACCATGGATCCGAAATCGTGGACACCACCCACGAAGATGGAGCCCAGCACGATCCAGATAACGGCAGGAAGCCATCCGAAGAAGAGACCCGCTAGAATGGGCCCGACGATGGGACCAGCCCCGGCGATGGAGCTGAAGTGGTGTCCAAAGAGGACAGGGGTCGTGGCCGGGACGTAGTCGGTACCGTCGAACATGAACTCGGACGGAACCGCGTGGTCGTCATTCAGGCCCAGTTTTCTGGCCATCCACGAACCGTAGATCCGGTAAGCCAGAACGAACAAAACGATCGCAGTCAGTAGAAGAACCGCCAGCATTCAGCTACCTCCACTAGGGCAGGGTTACGTTCCTACAGAAGATACCCACCGTCGACCGGGACCACAGCGCCTGTGATGTGCCGGGCCCCCTCGGAGCAGAGGAAGAGGACCAACTGGGCCACGTCCTGGGGGTCTCCGAGCCTCCCCAGCACACTCTTTTCCCTGGCCTGGTCCAGGATTTCGGCCGGAACCTGCTCGGTGAGCTGTGTCGTACGAATGTACCCGGGAGCCACCGCGTTCACATTGATGTTCTTCGGGCCCAACTCTATGGCGGCGCTTCGGGTGAGCCCGATGAGGCCGGCTTTGGAGGAGACATAGTTCGCGAGGCCGAACTCCCCCCGGACTCCATGGACCGAAGCCACGTTCACGATCTTCCCCCACTCCTGCCCCCGAAGGATCGGCGCAGCAGCCCGGATGAAGTAAAACGCCCCACTCAGGTTGGTGTCCAGGACAGCGTCCCACTCCTCATCACCCATTCGCCAAAGAGCCCCATCCCTTCCGATCCCGGCATTGTTGACCAGGAAGTGAAGCCCGCCCAACTCCTCCACGACCTCCCCCACGAACGCCCTGACCTCCTCGGGCTCCCTCACGTCACAGGGACGATGGTACACGCTGACTTCCATGTCCCTCAACTCTGCCGCCACCTGGTGAGCCAGTCGCTGGGATTCAGGTCCGGTATCCAGGTAGTTGAAGGCCACATGGACGCCCGATTCCGCGAACACCAAGGCTATAGCTCTCCCGATCCCGCTGGATGCGCCAGTGATCAGGGCGACTCTCCCCCTCAGGCCACCCGTCATGCGGGCAAGCGCGGGCTGGGTCTCGGGTCCTACGGCATCCAGAAGCTCCTCCACTGCCGCCCCGTGACTCTGCCGTGAACCGTGGGCCGCGAAGTCGTCCGGTGATTCGGACGTGAGGCTAGAAGGAGGATCTGACTTTTCGGGCATTCCGAAGGGTATCCTCCCAACGCCCGGTGACGCAACGGAAAGATGGCCTGCAGAGGACGTCAGGCAGGAAAGGTTTCTCCCGGCTCCCTCGGGTGAGGCCTTACCCGGTGAGGCCTTACCCTTTGACCACGGAGTGGTCCGGAACGCTTAGTTTCCCGTCGAACCCTCGCACCGTCGCGTGCCCTCCGATGAGGGAGTCCCGAAGAACGGAGCTTTCGATGACCGCCCCGGGCCCGATGATGCAGCTTCGTATCGACGAGTTCACGACTCGGGCACCCTCTTCGATGGTCACATTTGTTCCAAGGACGCTTCCCTCCAGCACCACACCGTCTTCCACCCGGATGGTATCCCCCAGAATCGTTGAATCCACCAGGGCCGTAGGA
>JAUXEE010000007.1 GCA_030618065.1 Gemmatimonadota bacterium | reverse complement strand
GCCGGTTCCTTCAATGGACGGGCGTCCTACTCCTTCGGCGGGTTCGAGAACCCCCTCCTCAGCGTGGCGGCCGCCCAGAGTGATGACGCCAGCTCCCGACCTTGGGCGGGTATCACCGAGGGTGGGGACACGGTGCCCATCTTCCTTGTCGAACGGGAGCGGGCCCTCGGCCTGGGCGCTACCCTTTTTCGGAGGAGATCCCGGACCCAGACGGCGCTCAGCCTCTCGGCCTCACATATTTGGGAAGATCGTTTCTTTCTGGAAGAGGATCTTTCGGAGAGCCGTCGATTCCAGCTAGGACGGCCCGACGTCCGTCTGGGGGAGGCTCGGGCTACCCTGACTTTCGGAAATGCCAGGAGGTTCTCCTTTTCCATCAGCCCTGAAGATGGCGTGGGTGCTCTCATCAGGGCCCGGATCAGACGGGATCTGACTCGGGAAGATTCCCTGAGGGGCGTGGCTGGATCAGATCGGTCGTTCGAGGATTTGGTCGGGTACTTCACCGCCTATAAAGGATTCCGGGGGCCCGGCTTCGGGAACCACGTCCTGGGGATCCGGGCCAGCGGTGGAGTGGCCGCCGGTCCCGGCGCCGACGCCTCCCACTTCGAGGTGGGTGGGGCCGCGGGCGCGAACTTGCCTGTCCAGTTCCTGGACCTGGGCCAGGGACTCCTCTTTCCCGTCCGTGGGTACACCACCGCAAGCCGCTGGGGCCGGTACGCCTGGTCCGCCACCTTGGAGTACCGCTTCCCCATCAAGCTCGTGAACCGGGGAGTCGGCCTCTTTCCGCTGCACCTGGATTGGCTGAGTGGAGTCGTCTTCATCGACGGAGGCAACGCCTGGGGGCCGGATCTGGGCGTTGCTGGTTTTGAAAACCCCCGAAGGAATGCTCTAGCTTCGGCAGGAGCGGAAGTCATGGTTCGGACGCTGCCACTCTGGTTCCAGAACATGAACCTTCGGGTGGGCATCGCTTTTCCTCTGGCGCAAGAAGATGATCCTCTCGCGAAGGAGAATAGCCCTCGGAGCTACCTCCGGTTCGGCCTGTCTTTCTAGCCCCATTTCAGTGCTTGACTACTATATCTAGTGGTTGTAGTATGGAAATACCGCAAGATTTTGTGGTTCCGGAGGTTTTTCCACACTGAAACTCCGCCGGCGAGAGGTCCTTTCGCCGGTTTTCAACGCTGTGGCTCCTACTTTTCCACCGACTTTCCACAGATCCGCCAGGGAGAACATTGCCAATGAACCGACCCTCCCGGTCCGCTGACGGGCCGTTCATCTTCGATGACCAACTCCCTGGCGACCTGCCCATTCCAGAGTTGCCGGAGAACGCCCGCATCGTTCTCGGGAAGCGGTATCTGAAGAAGGACGAGCAGGGAGAGGTAGTTGAGAAGCCAGAGGTCATGTTCTGGCGGGTGGCTTCTACGATTGCCAGGGAGGACGCACGGTTCGGGGCATCGGAGGCCGCGGTGGAGGAAGTGGCCCGGCAATTTTACGACCTCATGATCAACGGGAAGTTCGAACCGAACTCTCCTACCCTGATGAACGCGGGCCGGCCCCTGGGGCAACTGTCGGCCTGTTTCGTTCTCCCCGTGGATGACGCCCTATCCAACGGTCAGAGCGGGATTTATGACACGCTGAAGTCCATGGCCTTGGTCCACCAATCCGGAGGAGGAACCGGGTTCGCTTTCTCCCGCCTCCGGTCCACCGGCGACCGGGTCCGCTCCACCATGGGCGTGGCCTCCGGTCCGGTCTCCTTCATGACTCTGTACGACTCCTCGACGGAGGTCGTGAAGCAGGGGGGCACCCGCCGGGGCGCCAACATGGGCATTCTCAGGGTGGACCACCCTGATATCAGGGAGTTTATCGCCTGCAAGGAGGACACCTCCAAGATCACCAACTTCAACATCTCGGTCGCCATCACCGACGCCTTCATGGAGGCGCTGGAGGGGGGGGAGGAGTATGACCTGGTGAGCCCCAGGACCGGGGAGGTCGTGGGAAAGGAGAACCCACAGGAGATCTTCGACCTCATCGTCAAGGGGGCCTGGCAGACCGGAGAACCCGGAGTCTTCTTCGTGGACCGGGCCAATGAGTTCAACCCGGTTCCCCACCTCGGTTCCTACGAAGCGACCAATCCATGTTTCGTGGGTTCCACGCGCCTGGCCACCGACCGGGGACTGCTGACGATGGAGGAGCTGGAGCGGGAGCGAATGGAGATTCGGGTGGGGACGGACAACCGGGTACCGGGCATACGGGAGCAAACCGGGGAGAATGGAGGAGGTGTGGGTGTAGCGGTACGGGCGCGTTTAGGCGTCACGGTCCACCCTGCGGTCCCGGTCTTCAAGACCCGGGAGAACTGGCCCGTTTTTCGGCTCCGGACCCGGGACGGTCATGAGGTGACGGCCACCGGGGACCACCAGTTCTTCACTCCCGATGGTTTGGTGGAGCTCCAGGATCTGGAGCCGGGTGACGAGGTCCTCCTCCAATCCGGGGAAGGGCCTTGGAGCACGGACCGGGCTCTACCTCCCTTCCAGCCCAAGAACAAGCTCGCTGCCCGCATCGCTCGGAGCGAGGCTGAGCTGCCCACCGAGTGGTCGAAGGAGTTGGGGCAACTCCTGGGCTGGGTGGTGGCCGATGGGTGGGTGACAGAGGATCTCCCGGATGGGAGGAACGTTCCGAACTACTCCGTCGGGCTCCTCTTCGGCGGGGATGAGCGGGAGCTCGAACCGAAGTTTCGGGAACGGATCCTCCGCTGGACCGGGTTGAAGGGGAACCGGACCGAGCGCCCCGGGCGGACTCAGCTCATTTACCGTTCGGGGCTCTACTACTTCCTCCGCTCACTGGGTCTGGTTACCGAGGACGGGAAGTCCGACCGGGTTCCGGAGGCGATTTGGAGGGCGCCACGGGATGCCATAGTGGGTTTCCTCCAGGGGCTCTTCACCGCCGATGGGACGGTGAACATCTCGGGCCCAGGCCGTCGCTCCTGCTCGGTCCGGCTCGCTAGCAGCACCCCGGAGCTCCTCCGGGAGGTGCAGATTCTCCTCCAGAACTTCGGGGTCTCCTCCAAGCTCCGCCTCCGACGAGAGGCTGGGCGGAGGCCCATGCCCGACGGCCAGGGGGGAATGAAGGAATACGACCACAAGGCCCAGTACGAGCTGATCCTGGACAAGATCAACCGGGACCGTTTCCTCCTCAGGATTGGCTTCCTTTCCGCCGCCAAGCAGGCCAAAGGGGAGCATTGGATCCGGGGGATGCAGAAGCGCCCGGCAAGAGAGTGGTTCCTGGCCCGGGTTGCGTCCGTCGAGCCGGCGGGGCGGGAAGACGTCTACTGTACTACGGAGTACCGCACCCACTCCATCGTATGCAATGGATTGGTGACGGCACAATGCGGCGAACAACCCCTGTTGCCCTACGACGTCTGCAATCTGGGCAGTATCAACCTCGGAAAGTTTGTCCGGGAGAGCTTCACATGGGGTGACGATTCGGAAGAAGGGGTGGACTGGGAGGGACTCCGGCAGGTGGTCCACCTCTCCATCCACTTCCTGGACAATGTCATCGACGCCAATCGGTACCCACTCCCCGAGATCACCGAGCTGGCTCAGCGAATTCGCCGGGTGGGGCTGGGAGTCATGGGATGGGCGGACATGTTGATCCGTTTGGGCATTCCCTATGGCAGCCCGGAGGGTGTCGAGATGGGCCGAAGGGTCATGGGTTTCCTGAACGAGGAGGTCCGGGTCGCGTCAGAGAGGCTGGCGGAGGCCCGGGGCATCTTCCCCGAGTGGGAGCGATCCATCTGGGGCCCTGACCATGCCTGCGCCCGGAGCCCTGATGGGGAACGGATCCGACCGGAGCGCCGGCTGAGGAACTGCAATCTCACCACCGTCGCCCCCACCGGGACCATCTCCATCTTCGCAGGGTGCTCCGGCGGGATCGAACCTCTTTTCGCTGTGGCGTTCATGCGGAAGCAGGCTGGTTTCCTCATGCCGGACGTCAATCCGGATTTCGTCCGCATCGCCAAAGCCCAGGGTTGGTACTCGGAGGAGCTCATCGAGCGGATTGCGACCGAGGGTCATATTCATTTCGATGGAGTCCCGAAGGAGATCCAGCGGGTTTTCGTCACCTCCCACGACATCACCCCCGAGTGGCATGTACTGATGCAGGCCGCCTTCCAGGAGCACACGGACTCGGCCATTTCCAAGACCACCAACTTCAGCCAGGAGGCCACGGAGGACGAGGTTCGGGAGATCTACCAGTTGGCCTTCTCCCTGGATTGCAAGGGAGTGACGGTCTACCGGGACGGGTCCAGGCCTGAGCAGGTCCTCTCTACGGGCAAGACGGCCCAGGCGGGAGAATCGGCGGAAGTGACGGCTCGGCGAGTGGAGCTGGAGCAGGAATTGGCCGATGCCAGAGAAGAGGTCCACCGGCTTCATGGGCTTCTGGAACATGCCCACGCCGAACTGGAAGAGCGGGACCTCACGGCAGCCGCTGCTCGACAGAAGCGGCAACGCCCGCCCATGCTCAGGGGCCGAACCCTGAAGATGAACTCTCCCCTCGGGGACATCTACGTCACCATCAACGAGGACGAGGCTGGACGGCCTTTCGAGGTTTTCTGCACCCTGGGTAAAGCCGGTGGAGCAGCTTTCGCCGATGCCGAGGCCATAGGGCGCCTCATTTCCCTGGCTCTGCGTTCCGGGGTGCCCATCACTTCTGTCCGAGGTCAGCTCAGGGGGATCTCCTCCGACCGGGCCGTAGGATTGGGGCCCAACAAGGTCCTTTCCGCACCCGACGCCATCGGTCAAGCCATCGAGCGCTACCTGGAGGAGCAGGCCGGAATCCAGGAGGAGCTTCCCATCCACCTGCCGGCTCCCGTTTCCCAGACAGGGGCAGAGATCCAGGCGGCTCCGAAGATGGATTCCGGATCGCGACATTTCATAGGGAGCTGCCCCGACTGCGGCTCGGGCCAGTTGGCCTTCGAGGAGGGGTGCGTCAAATGCCACATTTGTGGCTACAGCGAGTGTGGATGATCCGGACTTCAAAACGCCATTCGACCTAGGCTGGAAACGATCATGAGCTCCGCTCCCGATACCGTGAAGGTGGCAGTGATTCAGGGTGCTCCTCTCCCCTTTGACCGGGAGGGAAGCGTCGAGAAGGTCATGAGATTGACGCGGGATGCGGGAGAAAGGGGAGCCAAGTTGGCTCTCTTCCCAGAAGCCTACGTGGGGGGGTATCCCTGGGGATTGGCCTTCGGAACCGCCGTAGGGGGAAGAAGCCCGGCAGGGCGGAGAGCCTGGGAGCGGTATTGGGCCACGGCAATCGACGTCCCCGGGCCCGAGACGGATCGTATGGGGGAGGCTGCCCGGGAGGCCGATATGTACCTGGCGGTAGGGGTCATCGAGCGAGACAGCACCTACAGCCGAGGAACCCTCTACTGCACGCTTCTCTACTTCGGGCCGGAGGGCGCGCTTCTGGGGAAACACCGCAAACTGAAGCCTACGGCTGCGGAGCGGTTGATCTGGGGAGAGGGAGATGGGAGTACGCTACCGGTCATCCCAACTCCCTACGGTCGAATGGGAGGGCTTATTTGTTGGGAGAACTACATGCCCCTGGCCCGCATGACCATGTATGGAAAAGGGGTGGACATCTATCTGGCTCCCACCGCCGACGCTCGGGAGCGATGGCAGTCCACTCTTCAACACATAGCCCTGGAGGGTCGCTGCTTCGTATTGGGGTGCAACCAGTTTGTGACCCGTGACATGTACCCCGAGGACCTGGAGATCAAAGAGGAGTTGGATGCCTGGCCGGACACCCTCTGCCGAGGGGGAAGTGCCATCTATAGCCCCATGGGAAACCTCCTGGCGGGGCCCCTCTGGGATGAGGAGGGGATCGTACTGGCCGATTTGGATCTGGGGGAGATCGCCCGCTCGAAGTTCGATCTCGACGTCACGGGACATTACGCTCGGCCCGACGTCTTTCATCTCTGGGTCAATCAGGAGCCTCAACTCCCTGTTGATCTGGAGGGAGGCCCGGAGTAGGCCGGCTACCTTCGGATGAGGTGTCGGAGCTGGAGGCCTCCCCCCCGGTCGTAGAGGTCCACCACCAGGGCTTCGGGCCAGACCCGGAGATAACACCACCCCCCGTTGGTGAAGGCGGCCAGCGTTCCAGGAACCGGCTTTACCCGATACGGGTTGTCCAGGCCACCGCCTCCCCCACAGACTCCTTGAAGGGTTCCTACCTCCGTTTCCAACAGTTCCGTAGAGTGATTGTGGCCGGAGAGGTAGAGAGTCGCCCTATCCTGTAGAAGGGGGAGGAGGGCTTCCTTCACGGTCTTGTCGGCCTTGTGCCACCCGCCGGTGGCGACCGGATGGTGGCCGTAGACCACGGTCCAATCACCTGAAGAGTTCTCCAGGACCGAATCGGCCCACTCCCACTGGAGTTGGGATTCCCGGGAGCCGGTGGCGATAGGTTCCGTGTCCAGGGCCACGAAGAGGACGGAGCCTCCCCCCGGGAGCGGCCCCTCAAAGGCGTGGTAGGGTTCGGGCATCTCCCACCTGGGACTGATCTCCGAGTAGTGGATCTGACCTTCGGGTCGTCCCTGGTAGTCATGGTTTCCCAGCGTCGGGTAGAAGACCAAACCGTCCCAGAAGGGTCCCACATACATGGTCTCGAAATGGCTTCTCCAAATGGGGTCTCCCGGGCCGGTCACCCCAGCGGGATAGAAGTTGTCACCCACCGTGAGTACGAAGTCCGGTGGGGAACCTCCATGGGCTTCGGCGATGGCTTCGGCGACCTCCCGTTGCCCCTCCGCCCCGGTTCCCCAATCCCCCAAAACCAGGACCTGGAGACTCGGGGCCGAAGGCAGGCTGGGGAAGTTTGCCGGGGATGGTCGAGGGGGGATATGATCGTTCGGCGGTCTTCGAAAGTGGCATCCCGCCGATAGAAGAGCCAGGACCATCGTGGTCAGGATTGGGAGTAAGCCCCTCCGGGTCATAGTGTGGTCCCTTTTCCGGGTTGATCGTGTCCTGCGAAGGAGCATCGAACTTGTTCAAAACCCCGGTGATGACCCAGGGATCCCGCCCGGAGACTCAATCCCCCACCTCGACCTTTTGGCCTTGGGCCCCCTGGGGGCTGGCGTTGGCCCTGCTGGCCCTCGGATTGAGCGTTTGGGAGCCGTTCCCTCCCGGGATCTGGCACGACGACGGTGTGTATGTGCTTCTGGGTCGGTCTCTGGCGGAGGGTGATGGCCTTCGTTATGTAGGGATTCCAGGGGCTCCGCTGGCACCCAAGTTCCCGCCCCTCTACCCCCTTTTGCTGAGCCTCGTTTGGCTCCTCTTTCCGAGCTTCCCTGAGAACGTTCCGTTATTCGGGGGCCTGAATCTCGTGCTGACGGCGCTGGCGGCGGGTGTGTTTTCCGTCTACCTGAAGAAGATCCTCGGACTATCGGCGCCATCTGCCCTCTCCCTCACCGCCTTGATCTGGATCTCCGCCCACCTCTGGAGGGTGGCATCGGTTCCTCTCTCGGAACCCCTCTTCCTCCTCGGGATTCTGGCGGCCCTTTGGGCAGGGGGAAGGATGGAGGCGAAGGGCGGGATCGGCCCGGTCGTCCTCTTTCTGCTGGCGGGAGGAGGGGCATTATACGCTCGTACCCTGGGGGTTGCCGTCCTGGTGGCCGGGGTTGTCTCCCTCCTTCTTGGTGGTAGGAGGAAGGCGGCCGGATGGACCGCCTTCGGGACCCTGGCCCTTCTTCTTCCGTGGACCTATTGGAGCGGCCGAGCCGCCGACTCGATCCCAGAGCCCCTTCTGGACACCCTCGGGCCCTACGGTGGGTGGCTGATGGGGCAGCTTCTCCAGCAACCTTGGGAATTCGTTCAATTCGTCGCTGCGAATGCTGGCCATCTTCTGAGCCGGATCGCCACCCTCCTTCTCCCGGGGGTCCCGGGGCCCTCCCTCCTTCTCGGATTGGTGGTGGCTCCCGTCTTCCTCCTCGGACTGGGGGAGCTTTTCAAACGAAGTAGGATCCTTCCTCTCACCCTTTGCCTCTCGCTCGGGATCCTCCTTCTCTGGCCCTTCCAGGAGATTCGCCTCCTCGTCCCCTTTCAACCCGTCCTGATGCTTTGTGTGGTGATGGGATTCCGGAGGCTCGTGTACTCCATGAGCCTGCCTTCCCGACTTCGGGTTCCGGTGGCGGTGGTGGCACTGGCCTGGGTGGCCCTCTTCGCGTCGGTGTCCATCTTCCGCCTGAGCAGTGGCTGGTCGGTGGAGCCGTATCGAATTCGGTCGGCGGCTCTTCTGGATGCGGTCCGGGCCGTGGAAGAGAACACACCCCCGGACGCCGTGGTGGGGGCGCCGGAGCTTTGGGCGGGAATCCACCTCTATACAGGTAGGGCTGTGGTTCCCAGCGCCCGTTTTCGTCCCCTGGCAGCGGGGGGACCGGTGGAGGGAAGCCCGGAGCAGCAGTATGCGATCTGGATCGGCTCCGGTTTGACTCATGTTCTGGTCGAGCATGGGGGGCGGGTGCACGGACCGGCCCTCGACCGGGTCGACGCGCTATGCCCCCCTGGGACGGTCCAGCTCCTGGATTCCCAACCGGGCCGATTCTTGGTGGCCCTGGCCTGGGATTCTGCTTGTCAGGAACTTGTTATTCGGGCGGGAAGGGAAGCCGGTTCCTAAAACTCGATACTCCCTTTTTGGGAGGTGTCCATCTTCTCGCCACTCTCCCCTTTGAGCAGAACCGTTTCGATTTGGGTGTAAAGGAATTCACGGGCCTTCGGGTCCCGGGGATCGAGCCCGTAGTGGTTGATCAGGAGGGTTTGATGCTCCAGCCAGTCACTCCAGCACGCTCGGCAGATCTCCTCGTGCACTTTCTCTCCGATGGGGTTTCGAAAGGGGGCCTTCTCGAGCCTTGGGGCGGTCTTCCGGCAACGACGACAGCGAATGGTATCCACAGGGACCTTGAGACTAGGGGATTGTCGATGGTGGATCGGGAAAGGATAAAGCTCCAAGATCCACTCTGTCCGTCAAGAGAGGAGATCTTCTTTGTCTAGTTTCCTTCCCGGGTAGACGGCCCTCAAAGGCAGGGTTAATTTTATTGGCTTCCGAAAACCCAGACCCCCGAAACGGGCGCTGGGACGGACGAGACCCTCAGACAAAAACCGACGATTTGAGATCAGAATGCTCACCAAGAAACAGCTAGAGCATCTCGAGAAGAGGCTCCTGGACGAACGAGCCCGGGCGCAGAAGGCCCTTGGAATTTTCGACAAGATGGCCAAATCGGACCGAGAGTCGGGCGACTCCGCCCTTGCCGCTTACACCGACCATATGGCGGATCAGGGAACCGAAGCCATGGAGCGCGAGAAAGCGGCCCTCTTCGCCACGAAGGAAGGCCGGTATCTCTACCGCATCGAGGAGGCTCTTCGTCGCCTGTACAACGACCCGAAATCTTTCGGCGATTGCCACACCTGTGGTGCGAAAGTGGGCTTCGAGCGGCTGGACGCCCTTCCCCATGCCCGCTACTGCATCGATTGCAAGGTGAAGGAAGAGGAGGACGCGGCCTGACCTGGCCAAAGTGTCCATCCCCTTCGGAAAGACAATCGGGATCCGGTCAGCTTGGCCGGATCCCGATTCCGTTTTCAAGAATTCGAAGGATCTCCGCTCCCAGAATCTCGGCTTGCCAGCCCCTCACCCCCGGGACCGCCCGGAGAGCTTCCAGGGAAGGGGGAGCGGAACGGATGATCCCACTGATTTGGGCGTTGGAGAAAAGAACACCCTTTTCCAGGCCCAGATCTTCGGACCGCGCGTTTCTAAGGGCCCGGATCCCGTCGGCCAGGGCTTCCTCTTCCGGAGTGAGTCGCCCCGGCCCGTTCCGATTGCCCCGGGGATAGGGCTGAAGGCCCTCGTCGGGCAGTCCATCCACCCTCACCAGCTCTTCCAGGAGTTCCCGGCCATGCTGCTGGGCCAGGCGGGGTGACATCCCTTTCAGGTCCGCCAGGGCATCGACGGATCCTGGCCGCTCCATGACGACGGCCGCCAATACCGAATCACCCACTACCCGAAAAGGCGCCCGATCCCGAGCTTTTGCGATACGGTCCCTCCACATCAGAGTCGCCCGGAGGGACGTCACCTGCCGCGGGGTCAGGTGCCGGGCGCCCTTGAATCGTGTAACGGGGTCGGTTGGATCATCTTCCCACTGGATGGTCTCGAGAAACCGGAACTCCTCCCTGGCCCAGCTCCCCCGTCCCGCTTCGTCGAGCTTTCCGGCCAGGGTTTCGCCAAGGGCAAGAAGGTGCCGCGTATCGTTGGCCGCGTACTCCAGAAAGCCATCGGGAAGCGGCCTCCTCGCCCAGTCGGCTCGTTGGTGCTCCTTGGAGAGTTTTTCGTTCAAGTGCTCTTCGAGGAGAGACGCCAGTCCGATGGCGGTGGCACCGAGAAGGGTGGCGGCGGCCTGGGTGTCGAAAAGACCCTGGATCCGAATACCCAGGTCTCGGTGGAGAAGTCGCAGATCGAAATCGGCGCCGTGCATGACCACCTGGATCTCGGGGTCTTCCAAGATGGGCCTGAGGACGCCGGAGGGGTCGGCGGCCAGAGGGTCGAAAAGGAAGGTCTCTTCGGGTGTGGAAAGCTGGACCAGACAGAGCCTGTCCGTGTACCGATGGAATCCGGCGGCTTCGCAGTCGAGGGCGATTCTGGATTGTGACTGGAGTTGGGGGGAGACTTCGAGCAGGGCGGAATCGTCGGCGATGAGGCGGTAGGTCATGGCTCCCCGGTGCTTTCCGTGGGTTTCAGGGTTCCTCGGCAAGTCGCTGAAAAGGCCGAGACGCGGAACGAACCCCTTCCGTCCCGGCCTCGGGACCCATACGATGCGAGGAGAACGTCTCTGAATCTACCCCCTTGGGCGAATTCCAGCGGCGGATGCCTCAGGAGTCCAGCGTGAAGCTCACCTTTCTCGGGACAGGTACTTCCTTCGGTGTTCCCGTGATCGGGTGCCATTGTCCCCGGTGCATGTCGGACGATCCCAGGGATCGCCGGACCCGTCATGGCGCCCTCCTGACGCTTCCTGAGGGGAATCTGCTGGTGGACGCACCCCCCGAGCTTCGCCTCCAGCTGGTCCGGGCCGGCGTCGATCATATCGACGCGGTCTGGTTCACCCACCTCCACGCGGACCACGTACACGGCGCCGATGACCTGAGGATATTCCGCTTCCGAGCCAAGAAGGACATGCCGGTCCACTGTCCTGACGGCTCACACCATGAGCTCCTGAGACGCTTCCCCTACATCTTCGATGAGGCGATCCACCCGCCTCCCGGAAGCACCCTCCCTCAGTTCCGCCTTCATGGGTTCAAGGCTTTCGAACCCCAGGAGATCCTGGGCCGAGTTTTTCTGCCTATCCCGGTCCCCCACGGCCCAATCACCGTCTTCGGGTTCAGGGTGGGATCTCTGGGGTATGTCACGGATGCCAAGACCCTTCCTCCCCGGGCTATTGAGGCTCTCAGGGGTGTCCGCGTCCTGGTCCTCAATGCCCTTTGGTGGGGGAACCCCCATCCGACCCACTTCAACGTGGAAGAGGCCGTGGAGGCTGCGGCGGAGGTGGGAGCGGAACGGACCTACCTGACCCACATGACCCATGAGGTCGGACACCAGGAGCTCCTGGATACCCTCCCACCGGGGGTGGAGCCGGCCTTTGACGGGTTGACCGTCGAGATTCCCGAGGACTGAAGAGCGTACCTGGATGAGCATACCTGGAAGAGCATTCGTAGAGGATTCCATGAAATGAGATCCGTGACCCTGGATTACGCCAACATGCTCTCCCCGAATCTGGGAGGTCGGGGCTTGGATCCCCTGGAGTTGGAGGGAGGTCTGGCCGAGGCCTTTCGGCGGGCGTACGACGATGTGGAGTCCCGGCGGCGGTCGGGAGAGATGGGTTTTTTCTCCCTTCCCGACGCCCGGGAATCGGCCAGGGCTGTTCAGGAGCTGGCTGATGGATTCGGTCAGTGGTTCGAGAACCTGGTGGTTCTCGGGATCGGTGGATCGGCCCTGGGCACCATCACTCTGAGGGATTCGCTCCTGGGTCCCTACTGGAACGAGTCGGATGACGAAGCCCGGGATCACTATCCCCGCCTCTACATCCTGGACAACGTGGATCCCAGGACGGTCTCTTCTCTCCTGGATCGGCTGGACCTGAGGCGGACCCTGTTCAACGTGGTGAGCAAGTCGGGCTCCACGGCGGAGACCATGTCCCAGTACATGGTGGTAGAGGACCGCCTCCATGAGATCCTGGGGGAAGAGCCGACTCGGGGGCATTTCCTTTTCACCACCGACCCCGAGTCTGGAATACTCCGAAAGATCGCCGATGAGGAGGGGGTCCCGACTCTGGCGGTCCCGTCCAATGTCGGCGGGCGGTTCTCCGTTCTCTCCGCTGTCGGACTCCTCCCAGCCGCTGTGGTCGGAATCGACATCATGGAGGTCCTGGACGGTGCCCGGGACATGGCCCAACGGTGCCAGGCCTCCGTCCTCAAGGAGAACCCGGCGGGGCTCCTGGCCACCCTCCTTCACCAGGCGGACACCGTGCAGGGAGCCCCCATCCACGTCCTCATGTCCTACTCGGATCGACTTCGGTCTTTCGCCGCATGGTACCAGCAGCTATGGGCCGAGTCACTGGGGAAGGCCAGGGACAGAGAGGGGAGGGAAGTGAATCGGGGTCCCACGCCCGTACCGGCGGTCGGGGCCACGGATCAGCACTCCCTTCTCCAACTCCTCATGGAGGGACCACGGGACAAGGTCGTTCTCTTCCTGGGAGCGGGCGGGGCGGAGGATCCTGTGGAGATCCCCGCTATCCGGCAGGACTTTTCGGCCCTGAGTTACCTCGGGGGCCATACCCTTTCGGAGCTTCTGGACACGGAGCGGGAAGCCACCATGGAGGCTCTCCGCCAGCAAGGCCGTCCCAACCTCTCCCTGGAGGTGGACGACCTGACCCCCCGGGCTCTCGGCGAGCTCTTCATGCTCTTCCAGATCGCCACGGTTTTCGCCGGCGCCCTCTATGGCGTTGATCCCCTCGATCAACCTGGCGTAGAGTTGAGCAAGAAGCTGACGTATGGTCTCCTGGGCCGTGAAGGGTACGAGAGACCCCAGTTGGGGATCGGCGACCATGACTGGAGGGTATGAAGGCTGGAGATTACTTTAGAAACAACTGAGAATTCCAAGGAGAGTCGAATGCGCGATCATGATGAAACGCCCTATATCGTCATCGAACGGGAAGGCGGTGGGGGGGGGATCGGGTCCTTTGTCCTCGGGGCCCTGGTGGGCGCCGGTTTGGCCCTCCTCTTCGCTCCCCAGTCCGGGGAGGATACCCAGGAGGAGCTCAAGTCCAGGGCGGTGAAACTCAAGGGCGTCGCTCAGGAGAGAGTCCGGGAAGCTCAGCACAACCTGGAAGGCCGTTTGAGCACCGCTCGGGAGCATGTTCAGGCCAGGGTCGAATCCGTCCGGGAGGCGGTGGATTCGGGTCGTAAAGCAGCCACAGACGCTCGGGGTGAGTTGGAGAAGAAGCTGGAACGCTCCAAGGCAGCCTATCGGGCCGGCATCGAAGCCGCCCGAGAAGTCGGAGCGGACCTGGAGCTCGAGGCTCCGGTGGAGGGTGAAGAAGTCGAGGAGGCGGGTGAAGAAGTCGAGGAGGCGGCTGAGGAGCTCAAGGAGACGTCTGAGGAATAGGGGTCTCTTTCCTTCCGGGGGAACGACCCCTTATGACCGATTCCCAGGGCCAGGGTTTCCTACTTCCCCCTGATCCGGGCCGACCTCGGCGTTTGCGCGACTTTCTTCTCCGGGTCGTCTCGAAGGCCGACGAAGACAACATCTTCTTTATGGCGGGGGCCATCACCTTCAATTTCCTGGTGGCCCTCGTTCCCCTCATCCTGCTTTTCATCGGGATCTCCGGCTTCGTCCTCAACTCCAGGTTCCCGGATCCGGCCTCCGTTCTGATCCCCTTCCTCCTTGGGAACCTCCCCACGGTCGGTGGCGAGGTGGACCTGGTCTCCAGAGTGCAGGGGGTCATCGATTCCCTGGTGGAGGATCGGGCCGGCGTCAGTCTCGCGGGCCTCCTGATTTTCGTCTGGATTTCGACCCGCCTGGTGGGGACCCTCAGGACTGCCCTCCGGGAGATCTTCGACTTTTCCCACGGTCGAGGGATCATCCACGGGAAGCTCTTCGATGCGCTGATGGTGGTTGTGGGAGGGCTCCTTTTCGTGTTCAACATCGGAATCACCGTGGGCCTGGAGGCTGCGGAGGAGTACGGGATAAGCCTCACCGGCCTGGAAGGCCCCGGCCTGACCCTCTTCCGCCAGGCCACGGCCCAACTCCTGGCCTTCGCCATCATCTGGATTCTCTTCTTTCTGGTATACCGGTATTTCCCTCCCAGGAAGATTCCCTGGAGGACGGCGCTGACGGCAGCCACCTTCACGGGGGTTCTTTTCGAAGTGAGCAAGTACCTCTTCTCCTGGTACGTCACCAACGCAGCCAGCTTCAGCAGCGTGTACGGAGGTCTCACAGGTGCGGCCATCCTCTTCTTCTGGATCTATTATGGGGCGGTAGTGTTTATTCTCGGAGGTGAAGTGGCCCAGGTATATTCCATGAGCCGGACCCGGCGGCTCCACGCGTCTCGGACAGGCTTCTAACCCCTTCCCCTTGGGCAATGGCTGATTCCTCCCCGAAGAAGAAAGTTGTGGCCTCCAACCGGAAGGCCCGCCACGAGTACGAGATCCTGGAGACCTTCGAGGCGGGACTGGTCCTGAAGGGCCCTGAAGCGAAATCCCTTCGTGAAGGGAAGGTGAGTTTTCAGGATGCCCACGCCCGGGTGGAGGGTGGAGAATTGTGGCTCCATAGCCTTCACATTTCTCCCTACGAACAGGCCAATCGGGCCAACGAAGATCCCCTTCGGCCCCGGAAGCTCCTGCTGAACCGGCACGAGATCAGACGGCTCATCGGGAAGGTGGAGGAGAAAGGGCTGACCCTCATCCCGCTGGACATCTATTTCCGGAGGGGGTATGCGAAGGTGACCCTGGCCCTTGCTCGGGGCCGAAAGACGTATGACAAGCGGGAAAAGCTGAAGCGAAAGACACAGGAAGACGAAGCACGGCGGGCCATGGACCCATACCGACGATGACCCTTTTCCAGCCCACCGCATGACCAGAGAGCACCTGTCCCGATGGGCTTCCAACGGCCCACGATTCGCTTTGGCCCGGTTGGTGATTCTCGCCCTGCCTTTGGCCCGGCCGTCCGTCCTCGCCCTGGCTTTGGCCTGGCCGTCCGTTCTCGCCCTGCCGCTTAGTGCGTCGCCCCTTAGTGCGTCGCCCCTTGATGCCGGATTCGGGCAGGAGACCATATCCGTCAGGGTCCAGACCTCGGACGGGCCTCTGAGCCCGGCTCTCTCCATCGTGAGTCAGCGCGGATTCGCCGCCGTGGCGGCAGGGGAGTTGGCTCGCCTGGGTTGGACCGTGGAGGAGTCGGAGGTCCGGGTGGTCGCACGTTGGAAGGGTGGCCCACCCGCGGTGGAGATCCGGCCCGATTCGCCCTTCCTCTCCTGGGGCGGGGAAGGGGTGCAACTGGCGGAAGCGCCGTATATCGTCTCGGGCCGTCTCTACCTACCCCTGCAGTTCTTCATCGACATCCTTCCATGGAAGCTTCCTGAGGTGTTCCAGTACGATCCCGATGCCCGGACCTTGGTGGTACGGGATCCGCGTGGCCCTCAGCGCCATTCCTCCGACCCGGTTCGGGTGGTGGTCATCGACCCGGGGCACGGGGGAAGGGACCCGGGGGCCAGGGGAACCCGGGGAACCCAGGAAAAAGAAATCGCTTTGGCCATCGGTCGGGCCCTGGCCCGGAACCTCAGCGACGAACCGAGGCTGCAGGTCTTCCTCACCCGGGACGCCGACACGCTCATCCCGATCTGGAAGCGAGGGGAGCTGGCGACGGAATGGAAAGGGGAGCACCCTGGAGTCTTCGTGTCCATCCATGCCAACGCCATGCCGAGGTCCCGGGCGACAAGAGGATTCGAGACCTATTTCCTCTCGGAGGCACGGACCGAGCATGAGCGGAGGGTCGCAGCCCTGGAGAACGCAGCCCAGGATTTTGAAAACCAGGACGAAGGGCCCTCCGACAATCCTGACCTCAGCTTCATCCTCACCGAGCTCAGGACCCTGGACCACCAGCACTGGTCGGCTCTCCTGGCCGAGCTCGTTCAGGGTCAGCTGGCCCAGGTGCACCCGGGACCGAACCGCGGGGTGAAACAGGGACCCTTCGCCGTGATCACCAACGCGCTGATGCCCGCCGTTCTGGTGGAGGTCGGCTTCCTCACGAACCCGGAGGAGGAGAGCTTGCTGAACCAGGGTGCCTTCCAGGAGAACACCGCCATGGCCATAGCGTCGGCGGTTCTGGAGTTCTTCCGACGGTATCCCATGGGGGGTGCGTTCGCTCCCGGCCCAGGAGCCTTCGCTCCCGCGCCAGGAGCGCTCGCTCCCGCGGGAGGTGAAGGCTCATGACCCTCATCCTTCTGGCCCTGGCCGTCCTCCTCCCTGGCCCTGCCCCCCAGTCCGTGTTGGAAGGGGAGGCGCTGAAGTTCGCACAGGCATGGGAAAGGGAAGACACTCGGTTTCTCAAGGAGGCTATGGCGGGAAAGGGGATCCGACTCCACCTGCCCGGCGAAGAACACGTGCTGATTCGGCCCCGGCAGGCCAAAGCTGCTCTGGGTGCATTCCTGGGGCGTTATGCAGGGGGTGAGGCCCGGGTCACGCAGGTTTCCCTGACCGGTGGGGACCCGGACAAAGGCTTCGCAGAGATCCGCTGGCGAACCGGTTCAACGGCGGTTCCGGAGTCTGTTATCTTCACTCTCTTTGTGGCCTACGCCTTTGAGAATGAGAGCTGGGTGGTGACCGAGATACGGGTCCTGTTCTGATGACTCTGAGATTCTATAACACGCTGTCCCGCAGGCTGGAGGAGTTCGAGCCCCTGGAGCCGGGAAAGGTCCTGATCTATGGGTGCGGACCCACCATCTACGATTATCCCCACATCGGGAATTTCCGGACCTTCATCGCTTTCGATCTTCTCCACCGATTCTTGGAGTGGAGTGGGTTCGAGGTCCGCTTCGTCACCAACATGACGGATGTGGACGACAAGACCATCAAGGGCGCGTTGGGGAAGGGAATCACCATCCGGGAGTACACGGAGCCCTTCGGAGAGGCGTTCCTGGAGGAGGCTCGGGCCCTGGGGATTCGGCCGATGGACCTTTACCCCAAAGCCACCGACTACGTGGATGCGATGGTGGAATTCGTCCGTCGCCTGGAGGAAAAGGGGCTGGCCTACCAGGCCGAGGACGGGTCTGTGTACTACTCCATAGCCGCTTTCCCCGAGTACGGCCGCCTCTCACGGGTCGATCCCGAGGCCGTGCGGCCCGGAGCCAGGGTCTCCATGGACGAGTACGCCAAGGAGGACGTTCGGGATTTCGCCCTCTGGAAGGCTGCCAAACCCGAAGACGAAGAGGCCGGGGCCGCTTGGGATTCCCCCTGGGGAAGAGGGAGGCCGGGATGGCATCTGGAATGCTCCGTCATGAGCATCGCGGAGCTGGGGGAGACGCTGGACATCCATTTGGGTGGAGAGGACCTGATCTTCCCCCACCATGAAGACGAGATCGCCCAGTCCGAGGGGGCGACGGGGAAGACCTTCGTTCGGTATTGGCTCCACATCAAGCACCTCCTCCTGGAGGGGCAGAAGATGTCCAAATCCATCGGAAACACCGTCTCGGTGGGGGAGCTCATCACCCGAGGATATGATCCGGCCGCTATCCGCCATCAGCTTCTTTCAGCCCAGTACCGGAGGGAGCTGAATTTCACCTTGGAAGGGCTGGAAGGCTCGTCCAGAGCGGTGCAGCGCCTCCTGGATTTCGAGGCCCGCCTCAGCGAGTGCCCGGTGGCGGACGAGGCTTCCGAGCACGGGACTTCCGAGACCCGGACCCCCGAGACGAGGATCCCTGAGACGAGGATCCCCGAGTTGGCCAAGGCAGGATTGGACCGGTTCCGGGAGGGGATGAACGACGACCTGAACTCGGCTGAGGCGCTGGGGGCTCTCTTCGTGTTCGTGAACGAAGTGAATGCCGAGTTGGACCGGGTCGGGTCGCCCATTCGAAGGAGTGACCGGGACGCGGGGGTGGAGGCCCTCGCCAGCATGGACGAGGTCCTGGGCCTGCTGGAGCTGGCCCGGGAGGCTCGATCGGTCGACGACACCACCGAGGAGTGGATCGAGGAGCAGATCCGCCTCCGGAAAGAGGCGCGGAAGGCCCGGGATTTCGCGGCGGCCGACGCCATTCGGGATACCCTGGCGGATCGAGGAGTGGTGTTGGAGGATTCCGCCGAGGGGACGCGGTGGAAAGTGGTGAAGTAGGGGAGGGCACACCATGTTTCCTCACCGTAGGTGCATTCTCTGCCTGGTTGCCGTGTCGATATTGGCCTGTTCTACGGGTTTGACTGCCCAGGGGGTGAAAGTGGAAGTCGCTCCCATGGTCGGGGTTGCCGGTTCGGGCTCCGACCTCTTTGAGTGGGAGGGCACCTACTGCATGCTCCCATTCAGTTGCAATCCAGTACAAGCTCGGGGAAAAACCAAACCGGGCCTTGCGGTCGGGGCCAGGGCGACCCTCTGGGTGAACCCACGATTTGCGGTGGAAGCCAATGTGGTCTACAGCCAGGCCGGCGTGGAAACGGAGCAGACCGTCTTGGCTGGAGATGTCCTTCCCCCGAGCAGCGGCGCGTTTGACGCTTCTGCTCGAACCTGGATGGGTGGGATCAAAGGGCTCTTTCGACTTGGGGTTGGGACCAACGTCGATCTTCTGTTCGGAGGAGGGCTTGGACTGATCAAACGGGGTGGGGAAGCCTATGAGGAGACGCTGGAAACACCCCTCAAGATGTGGGGGCCAGGAAAAAGCACGAAGGCCGGAGGTCTTTTGGATCTCGGCCTTTCGGCCCGACTGAAACCCAACCTTGCCCTAAGGATCGACCTGGAGGACTTCATCCATTCGACCGAGTCGATCCCTGAGGGTACACCTTCTCAGTTTGCCGTACTAAAGGGGGATGGCACTTCACCTTTACAGCATGACTTGGTTCTGTCTACGGGCCTTTCCGTCCGGTTCTGATCCTCATTGATCTCCTCTTTCGCCGGAGTTCGGGGGTTCGAATCCTACAGCTTTCATACCATGGGGTCGGAGGAATGTCGAGAAATGGCCTTGAACCGGCCCTGAGTTGTTGGTGGTAGCAGCGCTCCCTGTGGGGATTGAGGGACGCTTCTGGAAGCCCGATCCGTCACACCCAATCCCCTCCAATCGTTCTCCCTTCAGACAGAGGCACCCCCCTCGCATCAGCAGCCAGGAGGCCCCATGAGCAGGGTCACCGTACGTGTCCTCTTTCCCCTCATCACCCTGGCCTCTCTACTCGCCTGGGCCTGCGGTGACGGATCCCCACTGGGACCGGTGGATGAGATACCTGGTCTTCCCCGGGCTCTGTCTCTGAACGAAGAACTGCTGGTGAGCGCCGGGAACGATTTCGCCTTTCGGTTCCTGGACGAAGTGTACCAGGCTGCCCCCGATTCCAACCTCTTTCTGGCACCGCTGAGCGCGTCCATGGCCCTGGGGATGACCCTGAATGGCGCCGCCGGCACCACCTTCGATGAGATGCGGAACACACTGGGCTTCGGATCCATGTCTATGGATCAGGTCAACGACGGGTACCGGGATCTCATCGATCTGCTCAGAACCCTGGATGGATCCGTGGAGCTGGGAATCGGGAACTCCATCTGGTACCGGGATGGGTTTCCCGTAAGAACGGACTTCCTGGAACGAACCCGAGACTACTTCGATGCGGAGGTCGCGGAGTTGGACTTCGGTGACCCGGGTGCCGCAGGAATCATCAACAGTTGGGTCAGCGGAGAGACCCAGGGGAAGATCCAGGAGATCGTCCAGAGTCCCATCG
>JAUXEE010000141.1 GCA_030618065.1 Gemmatimonadota bacterium | reverse complement strand
TTGAACTCGGCTGAAGGCCTCGTGGAACTTGCGGCGAGACCCAACTTTCGGGTCCTGGGTCCTCGGTTCCAGCAACGAACCGAGGCGGCGGCAACGGCCATCCGGTCCCTGTCGGCGGAGGCTCTTTCCGCTTTTCGGAGGGGCAATGAGGTGGAAGTCGAGGTCGGGGGAGAGTTTTTCACCCTGGAGGAGGGGGAGTTGGAGGTCATCGAGGAGGCGAAGGAAGGGCTGGTGGTCCAGGGTGACGGGACCTTCACCGCCGCTCTGGATCCCACACTGGATCAAGACCTTCGGCGGGAAGGTGTGGCCCGTGAGTTGGTGAATCGGATTCAACGCTTTCGGAAGGACTCGGGCCTGGAGATTACCGACCGGATCTCCCTGGGTGTGTCCGGTCCGGAGGAGGTGAGGGTCGCGGCGGAGGTTTTTCGGGACTTCATCACCGGAGAGACACTGGCTCGGGAGTACCAGGTCGGTGAATCATTGGATACCGGAGCGTTCGATGCCGTACGGGAAGTGGAGATGGATGGACATCGAGTCCACATTGCTCTTTCCCGCCTGGTAGACTGAGTATCTGGCGGACTGAGTATCCGCGGAAAACCAGGCTCCCCTGGGACCCCTGGAGATCGAGGAGGATTACGACGACTTCCCTGGGCAACGAGACACACCACCTGGTCGTGGAAGAGGGCGATGAGGAGCGGTTGGATCAGTTCTTGGCCAGACGCCTGGGGTTTTCTCGTTCCCGTTGTGCGGGATTGATCCGGATGGGTCTTGTGAGGGTGGGGGATCGGGAAACCAAGAAGTCCGACCCGGTATCCTCCGGGCAACTGATCCTGGTGGAGGTTCCCCTGCCGGAACCCTTGGATGTCGAAGCCCAGGACATCCCCCTGGACGTGGTCTTCGAGGACGAAGATCTCCTCGTGGTGAACAAGGCCGCAGGCATGGTGGTTCATCCGGCGCCGGGCCATCGGGACGGAACGCTGGTCAATGCCCTTTTGCACCACGTCAAGGACTTATCGGGAATCGGCGGGAAGCTTCGGCCTGGAATCGTGCACCGGCTGGACAGGGACACCTCCGGGCTCATGGTGGTCGCGAAGGGGGACGAGGCTCACGTCGCCCTTTCCAATGCCATCAGTAGGAGAGAAGTTCGACGCATCTATCGGGCTGTGGCCTGGGGCCACCTTCCGGAGTCGCCGGTGACCGTGGATGCACCCGTGGGCCGGGATCCCCGGGACCGGAAGAAGATGGCCGTTGTGGAGGGGGGCCGGCGGGCTGTGACTCGCATCCGGGTCAGGGAGCGATGGCCCGCCGCCGAATACCTTGATGTTTCGCTGGGAACTGGCCGAACCCACCAGATCCGGGTTCACCTGGCTCATCTCGGCCATCCTGTGGTGGGCGACGAAGTCTATGGAGCCAAGTGGGCGAAGGGTATGGGGGGGGGCATTCGAGCCTGGGCTCAGGAGCTGAAACGTCGGACTGAACGACAGTTGCTTCACTCCTCGGACCTGAGCTTCCACCACCCTATCTCCGGTGAGGAAATGAGGCTCCATGCCCCGCCGCCGGCAGATATGGCTTCGGTGGTGCGTTGGGCTCGGGGAGAGATGGATGGGCAATGGCAAAGTTAGATCCACGCTTCACCTTCGAGAACTTTGTGGTCGGGCCGGCGAACAGGCTGGCCTCTGCCGCTGCCCGCCGGGCTGCCGAAAGGCCGGGGGTCAGCTATAACCCGCTGTTCATCTATGCCCCCGCCGGGCTGGGAAAAACCCATGTCCTCGGTGCAATCGCCCGCCATGTGGCCAAGGTCTCCCCCGAAAAGGAGGTGGAATACCTGACCTCCCAGGAGTTCCTCCGGGAGTTCGTCCAAGCCTCCGAGGTGAGGGGTCCAGATGAGGTTCGGGAGCGGTACCGGGAGTTGGATATCCTTCTCGTGGATGATGTTCAGTTTCTCACAGCCCAGGCCGATGTCCAGGACCTTCTCCTCCTGACCCTGGACACCCTCACCGGGGACGGAAAGCAGGTGGTTCTGACAAGCGATCGCCCGCCTGCCGGGATCGATGGGTTGGGGGCGCACCTTCGGACACGCTTCGAAGGCGGCCTTCTGGTGGAGATCGGGCCCCCCGAGTACGAAACCCGGGTCGCAATCATCAAGAAGTGCCTGGAGATTCGACTGCAGTTCGTGGAGCCGGGGGTCGCCGACGCCATCGGACGTTCTCCGATCAAAACCGTGACCGAGCTGGAGGGGGCGCTGGAACGAATCCTGGGAATCCAGGCTCGGGAGGATCGGATCCTTTCCCCGGAGGAGGTTACCGCCCTCCTCGAAGGAGGAGTGCCGACGGACTCCGACCTGAAGGGCTCCGAGATGGGGCATTTCCTGGACGAACTCTCGGACACGGTCGCTGCGAAGGTGCAGGCTCAGGAAGCGCCATGGCGGCGAGCTCTCCGAGAGTTGGCGGAGGAGGTGGAGGCCGAGGAGTTCGACGCGAGCAGGCTCCGGCGGCTCATGGAAGAGGGAACCCAACCTGGAGATCTGGACGGGATGCTGAGAGGTTTTCGAGGGGCGATCCGACGCCTGAAGGAAATCAGGACGCACCT
The DNA here is from genome assembly GCA_030618065.1 of Gemmatimonadota bacterium. Taxonomy (GTDB): domain Bacteria; phylum Gemmatimonadota; class Gemmatimonadetes; order Longimicrobiales; family Gaopeijiaceae; genus JABDNZ01. Next base: position 3,455 of record JAUXEE010000141.1, on the reverse strand, counting down.
GGAGGCTGCCGGGAACCCATGGCCGGAAGCTGCCCATGGCGTTCTTCGGGATCCGGAGCGATTGGACGAGGCGGAGGCCCTTCTGGCCTCGGCGGAGGAGCGAGCTCGACCCTTCCCCGAGGTACCCCCCGGGCCCATCCTGGAGGAACTCGGAGGAGAACTTCCTCGGCTGGTTATCCGGGCCGCTGATCGGTTGGTCTCGACCGAACGACCTGAATACAACCCCCTCTACGTCTGGAGCTCCGATGGAGTGGCTGCCCGGGTCCTTTTACAGGCTGCCGGTCGCAGCAAACTTCAGGAAGGGGAGGGGATACGGGTCGCGCTGATCTCAGTGCCGAGTTTCTCCGAGGAGTTCATCCAGGCACTTTCCATGGGCGTGGCTGGAGCCTGGAGGGAGCGCTGGTGGTTCGCTGACCTGCTTCTGGTTGATGGAGCTCAAGATCTCTCGGCTACGGAGCGGGCGCAGGAGGAGCTTTTTCACCTGTTTGAGGCCCTCCAACGCCGCGGGGCCAGGGTGATGATTGCCGCCGACCGCCCGCCCACCGAGATTCCCGCTGTCGATGATCGCTTGAGAGCCCGTTTGGAAGGGGGGCTTGTGGTGGAGGTGGAGGTAACGGCCTCCGATCTCTCTCCGGAGTTCCAAGAGACCCTCCGGATGTCCGTTCCCTCCCCAGAGTTCCCGAAACCGGAGGGGAAAGATACTTCGACCGAGGACCGGGATTGGATCAGGTCCTTTCAACCCGGGTCCTCCCTCGGCCCTGAGGATTCGGGCGGAGAGGAAGCATCGGCAAGCCCTGAGGCATGGGTACCCTCCCCGGAAAAGGTCATCTGGGAATGGCCCAGGCTGGAGGATCGAATCGTGGAGGAGCTTGACTGATGGCCATTGAGGGATCCTTAGCCGATGTCAGCCTGGCGGATATCTGCCAACTCCTTTCTCTTGGGCGGAAGACAGGGTGCTTGACCGTCACCGACCGGTCCAACTTCGGCTACATCTACTTCAAGAATGGGCGGGTGGTCTACGCTTCCATCCTGAACCGCCCCGACCGTCTGGGTGAGACGCTGGTCAAGAACGGGGTGATTCAACCCGATGATTTTTCCAGGGCCATGGAGGAGCAGGGCAAGGAAGGCCAGGGGCGGCTCGGAGAAATATTGGTCGGATTCGGATCCCTTTCCTCAGAAGAGCTCCAAAAATGGATCACCGTCCAGGTCGAGGAAGCCGTCTATCATCTCTTCTCCTGGAACCAGGGGAGCTTCCATTTCAAGCCTGGCGAGTCTCCCGACGAAGATCAACTCCTTCTGGTGACGCTCAGCACCGACGGCCTCCTTTTGGAGGGTGCTCGGAGGGTCGACGAGTGGTCGGTGATCGAGAGGGAGGTGTACTCTCTGGATCTCATCTTCAGGCTGAGCCGGGATCCGCAGGAGACGGGCGGAGTGGAACTCAGCGGGAACCAAAGGAAACTGATTCCCCTCCTCGACGGCAAACGCACCGTTCGGGAGGTGGTGGATGAATCGGGGTTGGTGGAGTTCGAAACGGGGAAGGCCATTTACGAGCTGGTTCAGGCCGGGTTCGTCCGGAAGGTCGGGGAAAGGGCTCTGGAGTCGGAGGGTGAGGGTGACGCGGCTCTCCAAGAGCATGTGAGGTTGGGCCAGGCTTTCTACCGGGCGGGTATGCTGGAAGATGCCGCCGAGGAGTTTGGTGCGGCCGTGGAGCTGGCCCCCTCCGAACCCACTTCCCGGTTCTTTCTTGGACTCATCGATCTGAAGGCTGGCGAAGCGGAAGGGGCCCTTGGACACTTTGACGCCATGCCGAAGGAGTCGGCCAAAGGACTAGCGGTCCTTCGAAATCGGGCCCTGGCTCTAGAACGCCTAGGTCGTTTCGAAGAGGCTCTGGGAGCCCTCCGGCAGGCCGAAAAGAAGGCTGCCGATGACCGGGAGTTGATTCTGGCCCGGGGAATCTCCGAGCTCAAGGCCGGGGATCCGACGGCGGCTCGGTCAACGTTCATGGACTACCGGAATAGGGTTGGGAAGGATTCGCCTCCACCCATGTATTACGCCTTCGCCGTTCTGGCAGCGGCTGGAGACGGCCACCTGGAGGAGGCCGTCTCCATAGGGAGGGAGGGCCTGAGAGTTTACCCTACCGAGGCTTCGATCCTCGTGAACACGGGGGCGGTTCTGGACCACAAGGGGAATCACGAAGCGGCTGAGCAGTATTTCCTTCGAGCCATCAAGTCGGGCTCGGATGCCCCGGCTCAGGCACACAAGAACCTCGGTGATCAGGCATTTCGGCGGGGGGACATCCACGCTGCTCGGCCTCACTACGAGCAATCGGTCAGGGTGGATCCTTCCCTTGGGGATGACGTCTTCTGGAAAATGGGGCAAATCGCCTCGGAGATGGAAGACACTGGTCTGGCGATCCTCTTGCTCCGCCGGGCCGTCGAGCTCAACCCGGAGAACGAGGATGCCCGGGTCCAGCTTGCGGACCTTTCCGACCTTCCCTGACCCGCACTTCTAACCTCCATGGTGTTCCCAACCTCGGCTCTGGTCCTCGTTGGGATGGTTCTGGCGTCCCTCCCCCAGATCCAACTTCCTGAAGGATCGTCCTTCCAGTGGATCCAGGGCGACCGAGTCGGCGTGGCGTTCCAGGGTGGCGATTCCCTTCGGGCAAGGAGAATCCAGACGTTCCTGGAAGGCCTCCCTCCACTTCCAGGCCTTCCGGATAGCCTCCCGAATGGTTTGGTCCTTTTCATCGCCCCGAATCAGTCATCCTTCGATTCCCTTACCGGAGGGGCTGTTCCGGAGTGGGGCGCCGGGGTCGCCATCCCCGCCCTTGGGCGGATCGTGGTGCCGGGTTATGGGTCACAACGAACCAGAGGTTGGAGTGAAGCTCGGGTCCTCCGGCATGAGTGGGCCCACCTGGGCCTTCACCAGGCTTTGCCGGGTCTCCGGGTCCCGCACTGGTTCGACGAGGGGTATGCCGAATGGGCCTCGGGCGGATGGAACGCCGGGGAGGGTTGGCGTTTGAGAGTGGCGTTCGCCCTGGGGAGGGCTCCCCCTCTGGATTCCTTGGCCCTCGGGTGGCCCAGGGACAGGGCGTCGGCAGATCTGGCTTACCTTCTTTCAGCCACGGCAGTGGAGTATCTGATTCGGGAAAGCGGCGAGAGGGGGCTTCGCCTCTTCCTGGAGCGCTGGAGGGCCGAAGGGAGCTTCGATACGGCCATGAGAGGCGTGTACGGGTTGACCCTGGGCCAGTTCGAGGAGGATTGGAAGGGGTACGTTCGGAAACGGTATGGATGGCTCTTCGTCCTCTCCCATTCCTCTGTGTTTTGGCTCACCCTCACCCTGGCCCTCCTTGCCATGGTTCGGATTCGTCGTGGGCGGGACCGGGAGGCTCTCGCTCGACTCAGGGCAGGAGAGCCTCCCGACCGACCGGCCTTCTGGGACGAGACCACGGGCGA
>JAUXEE010000179.1 GCA_030618065.1 Gemmatimonadota bacterium | reverse complement strand
GCGCATGATCCAAACGATGGAAAAGAGGAGAGCAAGGCGGCTGAGCATGGCCAGGGACAACCCGATCTTCCAGGCTTTTCCCCGCTCCTCCTCGGGCAGGCGCCCCGCCACGATGGCGATGAATACGACGTTATCGATGCCCAGAACAATCTCCAGGACCGTCAGGGTCGCCAATGCGATCCAGGCCTCGGGGTTGGTGATCCATTCCATGGGTTTCGCCTGTAGCCAGATTCTGAGTGAGAGACGAGGGCCGAAAGATGTAAGGGTGAAGTTGGGAAGGGTAGGCTGTTCGGAGCGAGGTGCTCGGAGCGAGGTGCTCGAAGCGAGGGGCCGACTCAGCTCTCCTTCGCCTGTGAAGTGGAACCATGCCGACTTAGCTTTCGTATGGGTAGGATATCATCCTTGTCTCCATCCTTCTCTCCAGCGCGGGGAATCTGTTGTCCAACCTCCGGGAACTGCTCCAGGAAGCGGGTCGTCGCCATGTGGCACGGGTGGCCGTGGTGTACGCCGCGGTCGCCTTCGCCATTCTGGAGGCGGCGGACATCGTCATTCCGGCATTGGGTTGGGGCGAAGGGACCATCCGATGGGTCATCGCCCTGGCCCTCCTGGGCTTTCCCGTCACCCTCATTCTCGCCTGGGTCTATGATCTGACTCCTCGAGGGGTGATCCGGACCAAGGCTCTGGAAGAGGAGGAAGAGGATGGATATCTCCGGCCGGAAGCCGGACGACCGTTCATCTCGGCCGTCCTTCTCCTGGCAAGTGGAGCGCTGGTGGCCATGGGTGCCTTTTTCGCCTTCCAATGGTCCCAGACTGACTCCGGTGCGCCGTCGAGCTTGATGAGAGGCTCCGATCTGGTGATGAGTCCCCAGCGGATCGCCGTGCTCCCCTTCGTGGATTTGGACGAGTCGGACACGGGTGGCTTCTTCGCCAACGGGATCCACGAAGACATCCTCAACCACCTGGCCAAGATCGATGGCCTGGAGGTCATCTCCCGGACGACGGTGCTGCAGTACAGGAACACGGAGAAGTCCGCCCAGGAGATCGGTCGGGAACTGGACGCGGGCTCCATCCTGGAAGGGAGCGTTCGCCGCCAGGACAACCGCATTCGGGTCGTCGCTCAGCTCATCGACACCCGGACGGAAGCTCACCTCTGGTCGGAGACTTTCGACACTCTGGATACGGATGTTTTTGGGGTCCAGAGCCAGATCGCCCAGGAGATTGCCGGGGCCCTGCAGGTGGAGCTGACAACGGAAGAGATCCAGGAGCTGGAGGTTCTCCATGCAGTAAGTGGGGGCGCGTACGAAAAGTATGCCGAAGGCCTCTTTCAGTGGGATCTGCGGGAGAACCGAAACAAGGCATTCCAAGCTGTGCAGCTCTTTCAGGAAGCCACGGAGGTCGACCCGGACTTCGCCATGGCCTACGCGGCCCTCTCACAAGCCCGGATGTGGCTCTTCTGGAATTTCCCAGGGGCTCAGAATCAGGCGCAGTTGGGCAGGGAAGCTTTGGATCGGGCCATCGCACTGGCACCGAATGCGGTAGAGACCCGGTTAGCCCAGGGCTATTTCTACTTTTACGGTCGGGGGGATGCACAAGAAGCCCTTCGGCATTTCGCGGCCGCCGAAGCTCTCAAGCCGAGCGATGCAAACGTCATCACCGCCATCGGTCTCATCCTCCGTGGCCAAGGCCGATGGGAGGAGGCTCTGGCCGCCTTCGAGCGAGCCCGAAGCTATGACTACCGCTCCTACAACCTGATCTACACACTTGGCGAGACCTACCTGCGGATGCGCCGGTGGGAAGAGGCGGAGCGTTACTTCCAGCTCGCCGCCACCCTTGCTCCGGAGGTCATGACCCCCCACCGGGACATCCTTCGGATTCGATTGGCGTCGACGGGAGACACGGTGACAGCCCGGCGGTACCTGGACGGGCTCCCTGAGAACACTTTCGGCCTGATTCGGCCCTTCCTCGAGTCGGAACTGGCCTACTACCGGGGGGATCTGAGAGCGGCCTTGGGTATGCGGGCCTCACGACCCAACCCCCCTCAGGGTCGGACCCAGGGAGCCAGGGGGGGGCTCGGCAGAGTCCATGAGCGTCTCGCTCTTCTGTACCACCTGCTGGGTGAGGACGACCTTCGGGACGCTCACGCCGACTCCCTGCGCATGAGTAGCCAGGCGGTTCTCGATGCGGCGGCCGCCAACCCCGGTCCAGTTCAGAGCGGAGTCACAGCCCAGGCTCATGCCAAGCTCGGGGTGGCTTATGCACTCCTGGGCGAAGGCATAAGGGCGGTGGCGGAGGGGTCGACGGCGGTTTCCAGTTTGTCCATTCACGACGATGCCTACGCCGGGGCCGACCACCTGGGGGATCTGGTGCTGATCTACACGCTCATCGGGGCCACGGATCTCGCCATTCAGGAGCTCCGGACCGCTCTGTCCATTCCCTCGCCCCTGACCCGCGTGGAGCTGACACTGGATCCCATCTTCGAACCGCTCCGGGAACACCCGAGCTTTTCAGAGCTCCTGGCATCGGTCCAGTAGACCCGTTCAAACAATTCCAACCCTTCCGGGATCAAAGGTTGTGAAGAACGAGGAATCCTCCTCCGGAGAAAGAATGGGCGCACTCCCGTTGGCCAGAGCGGAGATGGCCGGGTTCTGGGAAGGTTTCAGCACCGGAGCTCTGGTGGAGCGAGCCCAGGCCGGCGATTCCCAGGCCTTTGAGGCCCTCTATCGGCGATTGGTGGGCCGAGTCTACGCCATCTGTCTCCGAATGGCCCGGGATGCCCAACGGGCTGAGGAGTTGACGCAGGACGTTTTCGTCCGGGCTTGGGAGCGGTTGGGAAGTTTTCGCGGAGAGAGCAAGTTCACGACCTGGCTTCACCGATTGGCAGTGAATGTTGTGCTTCAGGATGCCCGGACGAAGGGTCGAAGGGAATCTCGGGAGGAGTCCATGGGTGACCCGGGGGAGTACCTGGGGAGAGTCAAGGAGGTCTTCCCCGGTACCAGGGTCGATCTGGAGCGAGCCATTGCCAGCCTCCCGGAGGGAGCCCGAAGAGTTTTGGTTCTCAGGGATATCTACGGATACAAGTACGATGAGATCGCCCAGATGCAGGGAGTGGCTCTGGGGACGGTAAAAGCCCAGATCCATCGAGCTCGAAAGATGATGAGGGAGAAGCTGGACTCATGACTCGGCACATCGATCATAGCCTGCTGCAGGATTTCCGGGAGGGTCTTCTGGACCCGGAGGCCGAGGGGCAAGTCCGTGAGCACCTGGACGGGTGCTTCCACTGCCGGGAGGAGTTGGAGGCCCTGACGGAACTCCTCGATGGTCTGGGGGATCTGGCCGTCGAAGCCCAGCCCTCCCGAGACCTGTGGCCTCAGATCGCTTGGCGGATGGAGAGTGCCAGGACTCGGAGCCCGGCTCACGCCGAGAGGGGCCGACGAATCAACCTTCCTGCTTGGCAACTCCTGGCCGCCGGCATCGCTCTCATCGTGATATCGGGGGGCTCCGTGTGGGCTTTCCTCTCAGGAAGGATGGATGCCGGTGCTCCGTCGGGTCCGTTTCGAGAAGCACCGGCTCTCCTCGTGGGCTGGGAGGATGCCTATGGGGGGTACGACCAGGCGGTGACGGACCTGGAAACCGTTCTGGAGAAGGGCAGGGAGGTTCTGGATCCGGAGACGGTTCGGGTCCTGGAAGAAAACCTCCGGACCATCGACCGGGCCATCCAGGAAGCTGGGGAGGCCCTGATGCAAGATCCTGCCAGCACCGCTCTTCAGCGGTTCCTGGCGGACAATCTCCGAAAGAAGGTGGAGCTGCTTCGGCAAGCGGCCGGGGCAGTCTACGCCAACAGCTGAGGACAACAGAGGAAACCCATGCTCACTGGAATCGTAATCTGCGCTCTGAGTGCAACGGCTCTTGTTCAACAGACCGACACCCTCGTCCAGGCTAACGGCGCTTCCCGGTTGGAGCTGGAGAGCTTCCAAGGTGAGGTCGTGGTTCGGAGCTGGGATCGGGATGCCGTCCAGATCAGGGCCGATCACACCGACTCCCGCTCCATCCAGATTCACCGGTCGGGCAGCACCATCTCGGTGGAAGTGGAAGTCGAGCGAGGACTGGGTATCGCCGGTTCGGTGGATTTCGATCTGACCGTGCCCCGTGGGTTCGGTCTGACCATCGAGGGAGTGGCCCTGGACGTGGATATCCAGGGAACCGAGGGCCAGATCGAGGTCAGCACAGTCAATGGCCCCATTCGTGTTCAGGGTGGAAGGGGGTCCGTCACCCTGGAGTCGGTGAACGGTGAAGTCCATGTGGAAGGCGTCGAAGGGGACCTTGAAGTGACAGGGGTCGCCGGGGGGGTCACCATTCTGGACTGCTCCGGCGATATCTTTGCCGAGAGCGTGGGAGGCTCCCTGATTCTGGAAGGGGTAACCTCGGCGGATGTGGAGATCGGGACGGTTGGAGGGACGCTCCGTTTTGAAGGCAGCATCGAAGATGGAGGGATGTACAACTTCGGGAGCCACGGAGGGGACATCTGGCTCTACCTGCCTGCCGACATCAATGCCGAGGTGGAGGTCATGACCCTGGCCGGTGATATCGAGATCGGGTACCCGGGTGCGCCGACTGAACCAACCAGAGGGGAGGGAATTCCCGGGTTGAACATGAAGGAGCTGACCTTCGAGTTGGGCACCGGCTCGGCCCGCATCGAGGTCGAGACTTTCGGGGGGACAGTACATATCCTGAGACGGGGCGGCTAAGAGCCTAGCCCGGAGCGGGCGTCTGGGAACGGCCTGCCGGCGGGGAACCGCCAGCGGGCCGTTCTTGTCTTCGTGGCCGAAGCCCTCCGATTGTGCAAATCCCAGGAGTTGCGTCGTCATCTGGGATCAGAGGGATCGGACCATGTGAGGACGGGGTATGGAGGAACGTTCGGGCTCAGAAGGTTCGTGGGTCCGGTTGTTGCCCCCTTCCGGGCAGGAGAAGGTGCCACCAGGTGAGCGTTGATTGGGGGGAGGTCTACCGGAGCAGCTTCGAGGAATTGGTTCGCTTCCTCCACAGGAAGGTGTGGGATGGGGAGAGGGCCCGGGATCTGGCCCAGGAGGTCTTCGTCCGAGCCCTCCGGCATGAGCCCGAAAACCCCCGAGCCTGGCTCTTTCGTGTGGCCACGAACCTGGCTCGGGATGAGGCCAGGACCGTCCTCCGCCGGAAACGGCACCTTGCCCTTCTTCGGAGTGAGATG
>JAUXEE010000038.1 GCA_030618065.1 Gemmatimonadota bacterium | reverse complement strand
CTCTCGGCCCGCTTGGAACAGCTCCTGGCCGGACGCCGGTACGGGAGCCTCTCCCAGCAGGAAGCCACGCAGCTCCTTGTTCACCTGCCCCCGATCCCGGATCCGGATGATGACCTCCTGGCCGGTATAACACCCCTTCTCGTGATCGATGGCCCGGCTTTGGATCCCCGCCTCCACTGGAATGGTGCTCTGATCCATGTCCCTGCCGAAGGCGGGACGCCCCTTCTCCACCCGGAGGGTCTCCAGGCTGGCCTGGGTGAGCGGCACGGCGCCCATGGCATCCAACCGATTTCGAAGCTCCTCGGCTACCTCCTGGGAAAGAAGCACATCCCATCCTACGGCATGGGACTCCCCATTCCTGGTCAGCCGGAACACCCAGGCCCCCGGAGATGGAATGAGGATCTCCTCCCCCTCCACCAACTCCACCATTCCCTCCACCATTCCTTCCACCGATCCGGTCAAACCCATCTGGGACGCCACTTCAGCTAGGAGAACCGGGGCCTCCGACCCGAGAAGGGTCAGCGATGTGAGGTCCCGGGACCGATCCTCAACTGTAGCGAGGCGGGGTGGCAGGAATTTCTTGAAGTGGGCCATGGCGCCTTCGACCCCCGCCTTGGGCACTTCCAGGACGAATCCGTCCACAGGGTCCCGGAACACCCGGAGGTCGGTGATCATCTTTCCCTTGGCGGTCAACAGGGCCGAGTAGACCACAGACCCCGGAACCATTCCTCCCCTTTCCTCGCCGAGAGGAGGGGGAAGGCGGTTGGTGAGAAGCCCGTTCAGCATGTCCCCAGGGGATTTCCCGGTAACCCCCAGAAACCTTCGCTCCCGGCGAATTCCTACAGCCACCCCCCAGAGGGCGGCATCGTAATCCGGCCCCGCCGTGATGAGGCCCGTCATGGCCTCGGAGCCTGTCCGGAGCCGTTCTTGAGTTCCTCCACCATGCCTAGAATTCGCTGGGAGTCAGTAGCCTCGGGGGCCACGTTCAGGTAGGCCTCCAACTGCTCCAAGGCCTCTTGTTTCCGACCCAACCGGGCCAGGATCACCCCCCTGTCCCGTATCTCCTGAGGCGTGATGGGCCGGACCAGGAGAACCCTCTCCACGGCGGCGAGAGCTCTGCGGTGGTCTCCCACGTTCAGGTACAGGCTCTTCATGTTCATGAGAAGGCGCACCAACATTTCCCGCTTGGTGGCAACCTTCAAGAACGAGTCACTGACTCTGACCATGCCCCCATAAACCCGGTCCAACAGCTCCTGGGCCTCGTCCTCGAAACGAACAGCTCCCCCGTCATAGGGATCGATGAGAAGGTCGATGGCCTCCCCTTTGAATCGGACCAGGAAATGTCCGGGGAAGCTTACGCCTTCAAGGGGCAGGCCCAAGCGCCAACCGACCTCGAGGACCACGATGCCCAAGGTGAGGGGAATTCCCAACCCCCTATCCAGGACATCGTTCAAGAAGGAGTTGCGGGGATCGTAGTAGGCCTGCCGATTCCCCCGGAACCCATGCCGGTTATAAAGAGAGTTCAAAAGCTCCTGGAGGACCACGAGGTGGGCGTTCTCGTCATCCAACCGATCCCGAGTCCCTTCGGCAAGAAGGTCCAGGCGCCCCAGGTACCGCTCCTCCGGTAGCTGAGGATACTCTTCCTTGGCCACCATGATGGCAGCCAGAGCCAGATTGATCTCCTCAGCAGCTTGGCTCACTTCTGCCAAGAAGCGCTGTCGGAGGAATCGGTCTGGGGGTGTCATTACCTTCCTACTCCAGGGCTCATCACTTACCAGGAAAAAGAGGGACGCCTACATTGAGCATTCCGGAACGAAGCCGAGTGCACGAGATACCCTCGTCTGCCCCTGGGTTTCCATCACCCTATTTCCCGAGGCAACGTGAAGGACGAAGAGAGAGACCAAAGAGCCAAGCTCCGCCTGACGCAGCTATCCCACGGATCGGGCTGAGCCTGCAAGCTCGGCATGGCCGAGCTGGCGCAGGTGCTGCGCCATGTGTTCCCCGCGGAGGACCCCAATGCGCTGGTGGATGCGTCCACCGGTGACGATGCCGCCGTGTACCTTCTCGATGAGAATCGCGCCCTGGTGGTGACGACGGATTTCTTCACCCCCATCGTAGACGACGCCTACGACTTCGGTCAGATCGCCGCGGCTAATGCCCTCTCCGACATCTACGCCATGGGGGCCAAACCCCTCTTCGCACTGAACCTTCTGGCCTTCCCCCGTGAGCACCTGGATGAGGGATCCATGGGGAAGATCATCCAGGGGGGGGCGGAGAAGTGCCGGGAGGCCGGGATTCCCATTCTGGGTGGGCATTCCATCGACGATGCCGAGCCGAAATACGGCCTGGTAGCCATCGGGGAGGTGGACCCGAAGCGCATGTGCACCAACGATGGCGCCCGCCCTGGCCAACAGTTGGTCCTCACCAAAGCCATCGGTACCGGAATCATCGCCACGGCCATCAAGTCCGGAGACGCCGATACCCAGGCCATCGAGGCTGTGACCCACTCGATGGCGACCCTGAACCGAGGTGCTGGGGAAGCCATGATGGAGGTGGGTATCCGGACAGCCACCGACGTCACCGGCTTCGGCCTCCTGGGCCATCTTCGACAAATGCTCAAGGCCTCCGGAGTCTCCGCCAGCATCGATAGCGAGGCAGTACCCCTCCTCCCTGGTGCACTGGAGCTGGCCCATACGAAGAGCTTCCCCGGTGGTACTCTGCGGAACATGGCGGATGTGAAGGAAGACGTATTTTTCCCTGAGGGGATCCCGGAGGCCCGCCGCCTGCTCCTGGCCGACGCCCAGACTTCCGGGGGACTACTCATGGCGGTACCCCCTGAGCTTTTGCCTGAGCTGCTGGTCCACCTGGAGGATGAAGCGCCGGTGGCGGCGGTGATCGGAGAAATCGAAGAGGGCACGCCAGGCCGGATCCAGGTCACCTAGAAAACTGATCGGAAAGGGGGGCGAGCCGCGTCCCACGCGGGCAGGTCCACCTCAGATCCCGCCTCTGTGGACCTCTACGCCTGAATCTCCTTCTCTTCCTTTTTCTTCCGGCTGGAAGTCACACGACCCTTTCCCTTTCCATCCCCCGGTGTCCCTTTGCCCTTTTCATTCCCCTTTCGCCCCTCGTCCACCAGGGCGATACGGATGACCGAGTGCAGATCCTCCACACAGTGGAAGGTCAGTTTCTCCGCAACTTCTTCCGGAAGGTCTTCCAGGTCGGCTTCATTGTCTTTCGGGAGGATGATCTCGTTGATCCCGGCGCGTACGGCTCCCAAGATTTTCTCCTTCAAACCGCCTATGGGAAGAACCCGGCCGGTGAGGGTGAGCTCACCTGTCATTGCCACGTCCCTCCGTACCTTTCTTCCGGAGAAAGCGGAGACCAATGCCGTAGCCATTGTGATTCCTGCGGAGGGCCCGTCCTTGGGTACGGCCCCGGCGGGCACATGAATGTGGACATCCCGGTCCTCCAACGCCTCCGCCGAAACACCCAGTTGTTCATGCTGGGCCTTGGCATAACTCAGAGCCGCTCGTCCCGATTCTTTCATCACGTCGCCGAGCTGCCCGGTGAGGACGAGGGCCCCCTTCCCCAGCATGACGGAGGCCTCCACAAACATGATGTCCCCACCCATGGGGGTATAGAACATACCTGTGGCCACACCCACCGTGTCGACGGGAGCCATCTGCTCCGGGTGGACTCTCGGACGCCCCAGGAGTTCCCGGACCTTCTCAGCATCCATGTCCACACTCTCCACCTCACCCGCGGCGATCTTCCGGGCCACCTTCCGGGATAACTTGCCCAGCTCCCGTTCCACCTGCCGGACCCCAGCCTCCCGGGTATACTTTTGGATCACGGTGAGGATGGCGTCGTCCTTGACGTCCATCTCCCCCTCCCGGAGGCCCGATTCCTTCTCCTGTCTGGGCAGGAGGTATCGCTTGGCGATCTCCAGCTTCTCCCTCTCCGTGTAGCCCGCGAACTCCACCCGCTCCATCCGGTCCAGGAGTGGCGGCGGAATCCGGTCCACATAGTTCGCCGTGGCGATGAAGAGGACCTCCGACAAGTCGAAGGGAATTCCCAGATAGTGATCGGTGAAAGAGGAATTCTGAGCAGGACCCAGGACCTCCAGAAGGGCCGCGCTCGGGTCGCCCTGGAAGGACACACCCAGCTTATCCACCTCGTCCAGGAGGAAGACCGGGTTCTTGCTCTTCACCTGCCGCATTCCCTGGATGATCCGGCCGGGCATGGCACCCACGTAGGTGCGCCGGTGCCCACGGATGTCGGCTTCGTCCCGGGCGCCTCCCAGGGAAATACGAACGTATTTCCGTCCCAGAGCCCTGGCGATGGACTGAGCGATGCTGGTCTTCCCCGTTCCAGGAGGACCTCCGAAGAGGAGGATGGGACCCCGGCCGATGCCATCGTCCACAGTGTCAGCGGCTTCTTCCTTCTCCTCCTCAGCGTTCACATCCTCAGCGGCCACATCGTCAGCGGCTTCCTCCTTCTCCTCCTCAGCGGCCACATCCTCAGCGGCTTCTTCCTTGTCCTCCTCAGCAGCCACATCGCCAACGGCCTCCGCCTCATCCTCAGCGTCCTCCAGGGCCCTTTCGGTCTGGAGCTTCCTCACAGCAAGGAACTCCAGGACCCGGTCCTTAACATCCTCCAGGCCATAGTGATCCTCCTCCAGGATCTCCGAGGCCACCTTCAGGTCTAGCTTGTCTTCGGTCCGATTCCCCCAGGGAAGCTCCGTGACCCACTCCAGGAAGGTTCGGATCACCTGGTACTCGGCGGACTGTGGACTGGTCCGCTCCAGGCGCTTCAGCTCCCGCTCCACCTCGGTGCGGGCGTCCTCGGAGAGCTCGAGCTCCGCAATCCGCTCCCGAAGCTCCTCCACGTCGTTCCGCTCGTCCTCATCCCCCAGTTCCTTCTGGATCTGCTTGAGCTGCTCCCGAAGGAGCATTTCCCGCTGTCGCTCTCCCAGTTCCTCCTGGACTTTGGCCTGGATATCTTCTTGCGCATCGATTCTGGCCAACTCCCGCTCGACGGACACGAGAGCCGCCCGCATCCTCTCCTCATCACCCAAGATCTCCAGAAGCTCCTGCTTGGACTCCGTGGGCAACTCCAGGTAAAAAGCCACCAGATCTGCGAAAGCCCCCGGATCGTCCACTCCCTGGATGAGCTGGTTCAGGGCCTCCGCTGGGACACCCCTTCGGGTTCCCAGTTCGGCAGCCCGCTCCCGGAGCTCCCCGTCCATGGCCTGGAGCGAAGGATCATCGGGGTCCGGAGGCGGCTGCCGCTCCAAGGTCATGAGGTTGGCCTGGAGCATGGCCTCCCCGTCCTTGAAATAGGAGAGGGCTTGGGCCCGCCCCTCGCCCTGAACCAGGAGTTGCATGCCGCCACGTACACGATGGGTCTGAATGACCCTCACCACCGTCCCGACGTTGTAGAGCACATCGGGATGGGGATCGTCCACGTTTTCCCGCTGAGCGACGGCGAAGAGTCGCCGGTCGCCTTCCAAGGCTTCCTGTACCGCCTCGACCGTTCCCGGGCGTCCAGCCGAAATGGGGACCGCAACTCCGGGATAAACCACCGTGTCCCGAAGGGGAAGTACCGGGAGTGAGTATCGCTCGCCCATGAGTCCTCGCTTCATGAAATCTTCGTGATCCGCCCCTGAAAAACTCCAGGACAATATCCTATCGAAGGAACCGGGTCTTCGCACCTAAGCAGGATCCTTGCCAACCAAAATAGGAGGGATTCCCGCCGAAAGAGCAGGACTCCTGCCAATATGGCTGGAAGGGAGTTGGACCCTGTGACCTTTTTCCCTTCAGCATACTCCCCTACCTTGCAGGTGAGTTGTTTATCCCTCTTTTTCGCCGGAGGAACCATGACCGACTTTCTGGACGGAGTCACCTGGTTCCGGCATTCATCTCTTCGAATCCGCAGAGGCGGCGTCGAGATCCATGTCGACCCCTGGGGGTTGGCGGAAAAGGGCGATGCCGACTACATCCTCCTTACCCATCCCCACTACGACAACTTTTCAGAAGAGGACATCGCCAAAGTCCGAGGGCCCGACACCGTCGTGGTCGCTCCAACCAACATGCGGAAGCAGCTGAGCGACGTGGATCACCTCCTCAGGCCCGGCGACCTGATCCAACTGGACCGAATCGACATCCTTGCCGTACCCGCTCACAATCGGGAGGGGAAGTTTCACCTCGCCGAATCGGGATGGCTAGGATACGTCTTCTCCCTGGACGACGTTACCTACTTCCACGCCGGTCACACCGACCTCCTGGACTCCATGGCAGGGATCTGCTGTGATGTGGCATTCCTACCCTGCTGTTCGGACTACACCATGGGGCCCGAGGAGGCGGTGGAGGTCGGTGAGAGGTGCGGCGCGTCGATCCTGGTCCCCCTCCATTGGGAGGACAATGAGGACGGCCTGAACGAAGTGGGGAGAATGACAGAACTCTTCTCAGGCAAAGTGGAAATCCTCGAACGGAAAACATGAATACGAGCTCGGGCCCAGAACGCTCCCATCCCCTGGTTTTCTTCCCTCTCTTCCTTTTCATCCTTTTCTCACCATTTCCCGATTTCATCGAGGCCCAGATGACTCCCTCGCCTCGCCCCACCACCCTGGCCGGCCGGTCCACCGTCTACGCCCCCAACGGGGCCGCCGCCACAAGCCAGCCCCTGGCCACGGCGGCCGCCCTCAAGGTTCTACAGGACGGGGGAAACGCCTTCGACGCAGCCGTGACCGCAGCGGCCGTCCTGAACGTGGTGGAGCCTCACATGACCGGAATGGGTGGAGACGTGTTCGCCCTCTTCTGGTCCGCCCGGGAGGAGAGGTTGAGAGGTCTGGATGCCAGCGGGAGGGCCGGGTCTCTGGCTACTCCGGACACCATACTGGCCCTGGGCCTGGATGACGTTCCCTATCGGGGCGCCGGCGCCGTGACCGTGCCGGGAGCCCTTTCAGGGTGGGCGGCCCTCTTGGAGGAGTACGGGACCCTCTCCCTTGCCCAGGCTTTGGCTCCAGCCATCGACATAGCAGAAAACGGCTTCCCCGTGAGCCCCATCATCGCGACCCAGTGGAAGGGGAACGTTCGGATCCTGGTCCAGGACCCAGGGGCCCGGGACACCTATCTCATCGGTGGAGAGAGGGCCCCTGAGGCTGGAGAGTGGTTCCGGAACCCGGACATCGCCGCGTCTTTCCGGATGGTGGCGAGGGAGGGCCCAGGCGCTCTTTATGGAGGAGCCCTTGGAGCCAGAATCGTGGAGACCGTACGGGCCCAGGGCGGTTTCTTGACCCTGGAAGACCTCCGTGATCATCGGCCCGAGTGGGTGGAGCCCCTATCCGTGGATTTCCAAGGGCATCAGATATGGGAGCTGCCTCCCGCGGGGCAAGGGATCGCCGCCCTGGAGATGTTGAAGATCCTGGACTCATTCGATCTGAAGGCCATGGGCCACAACTCGGCGGAGTACCTCCACCACATCATCGAAGCCAAGAAGTTGGCCTTTGCCGACCTGGCCCGGTACGTCTCGGACCGGGACTACATGGAGGGAGATCCCACTGCCCTGTTGGAAGACGACTACATCGCCCGGCGAAGTGCTCTCATCGATCCCACCTTGGCCGCCGAGCGAGCGGATCCTGGCCGGCCCTTCGACCATGGTGAGACCATCTACCTCACGGTAGCGGACCGGGAAGGAAACATGGTCTCCTTCATCAACAGCGTCTTCGAGTATTTCGGCTCGGGAGTGGTGGCACCGGGCACCGGGTTCGTCCTTCAGAACCGGGGAGCCGGTTTCACCCTGGAAGAAGGGCACCCCAACCAAATCGCCCCTGGGAAACGCCCCTTCCACACCCTCATCCCCGGGTTTGTCACCAAGGATGGCGAGCCTTTTCTCGCCTTCGGGGTCATGGGAGGATCCATGCAGCCCCAGGGGCATGCCCAGCTCCTCCTGAATCTCCTGGTTTTTGACATGGATCTGCAGGACGCCATCGACGCCCCCCGCGTCCGCCACATGGGGGGAACCCGAGTCGTCCTGGAAACTCCCATACCCGACGACGTTCGGCACACCCTGGAGGAGATGGGTCACACCATTTCCGACGGAGGCTCCTTCGGAGGAGCTCAGGCCATCCTACGCCTCGCCCGGGGCTGGGCCGCTGGCTCCGACCCTCGTAAGGACGGAATGGCCGCAGGCCATTGAGGGGTCAATCTGCCGGGCTTGCCAACCTCTCGGCCAAAATCGTGGACACGTCGAAGATCTGGCTTTCCTCGTCCTTCATGACCCCCAGCATCCGGTGACACCCCGGGCATCCCGTCACGACATCTTTCAAGCCCGTGGCCTGGATCTGCTCCCACCGTTTCTGGTTCACCTTCGCCGGGGAATCCCAGAGGAATCCCCCACCCCCACCTCCACAGCAGGTGGTGGGGAAGCCGGCAGCGCTGGCCTCGGGGTTCCGGAGGGTGAGTCCAGCAGCTTGGAGTAGCCCCTTCATGTCCCCGCCTTCGCCATTGTGGAGGACTTTGCAGGGGGTATGGAGGGCCACCGTCATGGGCTTCGCTTCCAGCTCCAGCCGCCCCGTCCGAAACAGTGTGGCAAGGTAGGGTGTGTGAAGTCGGACATCGGAAAAGTCGGCGCCGAAGGCCCTGTACTGGGTTTGTATGGTGTCCCTGCAATGAGGGCAGATGGTGAGAATCGCCCTATCCCGGTCGCCTCCCAGGGATTCGGTGAGGGACTCGATCCTATCCTGGGCCCAGAGGGGCCAATCCTCCATTAGGCCGCCACCGTGAAGGAGTCCCTCGCCCCAGCATTGTTCGTCGGCGAGGACTCCCCACTTGATCCCTGCCGCATCGAGAAGCTTGGCGGTGGCCACGACCACCGGTTGCACCTCCGGGCTGTTCCCCCCCTGGCACCCCAGCACGAAGAGGACGTCGTGGACCGAAGGGTCATAGATAGGAAAATCGTTCTCTTTGATGAAACGGCTCCTCTCACCCCCATCCACCCCGAAGATGTTTCCGGAGGAGGCCAGCGCCTTCATGGCCGTGTCCCGAAGGGCCCTCGGCGGGTAGAGGCCTTCCAGCATGAGCCGGCCCCGAATCTCCAGGGCGTTCAGTCCAGGCCTGCACCCCGTGGGACACGCGGCCTCGCAGGCCCTGCACTGGACGCAGGTAGCAGCGACATCGGCGTCGATCTGTTTGGCCAGCCCGTCCGCCGTCAGGCCCGGGGTTTGAAGGGCCAGGACGAAGTGGTCCCTCGGTTTCAGGTCAGGCCCTGCGGGGCACGCGTCGTTACACCGCCCGCACTGGATACAGGCCGCCTGGTCGAAGAGAGCTCCGAAGCTGAAGTCCGCCACACCCTCCGGCATCCCGAGGCGGGCATATTCGGCCTCCATCTTGGACTCGTCTTCCAGATCCATGTCCAGGTCGTTCCCGAATACCGGTCGATCCGACGGCCCCTCCGTCATGTGCTTCAGGACCACGTTCACCGGAGCCAGCACCAGGTGGAGATGTTTCCCGTAGGCGATAACGGCGGGGAATGCGGCCAGGACCAGTAAGTGGACCCACCAGTTCGCCATCCCGCCGGACGACTCCGCAACCACCACCTGCTCCAGGAGGTGGGTAATCATGAGGAGCCCGATGAGGGCGAGGATGATCCCGGATTCCAGGAGGTGGGTCATCTTCTCCCTGTCGACGAAATACCGGCGTATGACCAGGAAAACGATGGAAACCAGGACGATGATGGCCACCACGTCCAGGAGCCGGTTGTACCAGTCCGGAGCTTCCACGTCCATTCCCAGCCCCACCAGGACATGGAGCAGGCTCTTGAACACGAAAGCCAGAAGCCCGAAAAAGAGGGGAAGATGGAAGAGTCCCACCCAGGGACGGTTCCTCAGGACCACGTTCTGGGAGAGGACCTCCCATGCACCCGGGAAGAAACCCCCGGGATTCGTGATCCG